>CAZZPF010000070.1:0-21233 GCA_964655515.1 uncultured Candidatus Saccharibacteria bacterium | reverse complement strand
TCCATTAAAAGTGTTTCTATAACTTACTATAATTGGATCTATTTCTTTTAAAACATTTGAATCTTTTCTTTCTATAGCTTCTTTGGCAATAATTGTTTCATTTCTAGAGTGTATTGAATATCTTTTAAAGACAGCACCAGCATCATTTATATATTTTTTTACTGATTCTTTATTATTATCTGAACGAATTAAGATTTCTGTTGATGTGTATGTTTTTGGTCTAGAAATAACCGAACCATTCCTTAAGCTTTCATTTACGATTTCTGACTGACTTTGTTTATCACTAGAAATACCCATAGCTCGCAACTGCATATATCGCGCAAAGAAATCTCTACCAAGTTTGTCAGTGGCAGTTAGATTTTCTGTTGTTTTTGTTAAATCTGCTGATGCGGTTTTTGATATTTTATCATTGGGTCCTTTTACTAAAGGATTTCTCCCAAGTTGTACTTCTTTACCGTCTGGAGTTCCATCATGATCAGTGTCGGCATTTTTAGGATCAGTACCTATTAGAATTTCTTCCCAGTCCGCAAGTCCATCCCCATCACTATCGGTTTTTTGAATATTAGTAAGATCATCATCAGTAACGGTGGCTGTAATTGGGGCAGAATATATTGCCTCTGCTTTCCCGTTTCTATATTCGGCTACTATAAAACCTCCTCCGACAAGAAGGATTGCAATAAAGATCAATAAGACATTTTTGGTACTCGGATACTTCACATGGGCAGTATCTATGATACTGCCAAAATTATATCAATGATTAGAGCTTTGTCCTACGATTTTTTTCCACATTTCAATAGATAAATTCTCAGCACGAATATTACGGTCTAAACCCTCATCTTCCCACACCTTTTCCAATGTTTTTCTAGGTATTTTTTCTTCCAAATTTCTGATTAAAACCTTTCTTTTATGTGCAAAACCTGTTTTTACTATCTCAAAAAAATATTTCTCATCAATTTTTAATTCATTAAAAAAATTCTTTGATATATTTTCAATAATCAGAACCGCAGAATCAACATTTGGCATAGGTCTAAAAAATTTTTTCGGTACTGATAGTAAATACTTGGCATTGCCATAAACTTTTACTGATATTGAAAGTATACTTTGTTTAAAATCCACAATTCTTTTCGCTACTTCTTTCTGAAGCATTACTATCATTCGCAATGGTTGTCTATCTGATTCTAAAAATTTTCTTAAAAATTCTCCAGTTATATAATATGGAATGTTGGCAATAATAATATAATTTGATTGTAAAAACCCATGCTTTGCTGGATTAAAAGTCAAAATATCTTCATGTATAAGTGTTAATTGTCCTCTATTAATCTCTTTGAAAAATTTTTCTTTAAGAAAAGGAATTGCCCTACTATCTTTTTCTACGGCTATTATTTTCGCACCAGTATATAGCAGTTTTTCAGTCAAAGCTCCTTTTCCAGGACCAATTTCTAAAACAATATCCTTATCTGAAATTTTTCCAGCATGAACTATAGCCGAAATAACTTGTGGTGCATGGATAAAATTCTGGCCAAGTGATTTTTTTGCTATAAAGTTGTTCATTAAAAATCTATAAAAATTGCTTTTACCCCGCTCAATCTCTCATCATTACCTTCTGTTATGATGTGTTCATCTCCTATATCTGAAATAAAATTTGATGCAATATTTACTTTCTGTGATCCATATATAGTTCTTAGCTGTGCATAGCTTAAAAATACCTTTTTTCTTGCGCGTGTTAATGCAACATAAAAAAGTCTTCTTTCTTCCTCCGATTCAGATTGACTTATCTCATCCTCATTCATTCTCTGATGAGGAAAAAGATCCTTCTCAAGCCCAGTAATGAAAACACAATCAAATTCTAAACCTTTTGAAGCATGAACTGTCATCAGTTTAACGGCATTATTATCTTTTTCAAGCTCATCTTGATCAGTTGCTAAAGCGGCGTTTGACAGTAAGGCCTCTATACCTTCTTCTGGTGGAAGAACGTCGTATTGAGCTCCAACAGAAACCAATTCCCTAATGTTTTCAAGCTTTTCTTGCTCTTCAAGAGTACCATTTTTATATGCTTTTTCTATGCCAGTTTCTCTAATAATAAATTTTATTAGTGCCGATGGTTTTTCGGAAAGTGCCACCTTTTTTATTTTTTCAAGTAAAACTAAAAATTGATATACCTTTAGACGCAAACCAGTCCCAAGTAATTTTTCTTGCCCTATAATTACCTTAAGTATAGTGGCCTTTCCAATACCTCTCGGAGGCACATTTACTATACGCACCAAATCACTCGTACTCTGACGATTTAGAGAAGCTCTAATAAATGAAAGTATATCTTTTATTTCTTTTCTTTCAAAAAACCTAAGCCCAAGCACTTGATACGGAATATTTTTCTTAATAAATGCCTCTTCTAATGCCCGTGATTGAAAATTTGCCCTATAAAGTACAGCAATTTCTTTTGGCTCTATTCCAGATTTTATAATATCTCTAGCTTTATCTGCAATCACTCTTGCTTCCTCGGTTTCAGTATATGAAATTAATAATTTAATCTTCTCACCCTCAACATTTTTGGTGAAAAGATTTTTTTCCCGTCGCATAATATTTTTCTTTATAACATTATTTGCTGCAGTAAGTATAGTTTGTGTTGATCTGTAATTTTCTTCAAGTACTATGACCATAGCTTTTGGATAATCTTTTTCAAAATTTAAAATATTTTCTATATTAGCTCCCCTCCAACTATAAATATTTTGATCTATGTCACCAACAACGCAAATATTTTGATGTTCATAACTAAGTAAAGTAGAAATTTCGTATTGGACATGATTCGTATCTTGATATTCATCAATGTGGATGTAATTCCACACTGAGCTGTAATGTTTTTTTACTTCTGGATGAAGCTTGAGTAGAATAGCAGTTTTCAAAAGTAAATCATCAAAATCAAGAGATTTCTCTTTTACTAAAATTGCTTCATATTTTTCCCAAACATTAGCAACGATTTTTTGATAATATTCTTTGGCTTTTTCTTTATATACGCCCAAAGTTATCCCTTCACCCTTCTCTCTTGATATGGCATTCAAAATTGTTCCTGGCTCAAATTGTTTAACATCAAGTTGAAGTTCCCTCATTGCTTCTTTTATTGCTCTTTTTGAATCTTCTCGATCATAAATAGTAAAATGTCTAGGAATTCCCAAAAGTGCACTGTTTTCTTTAATAATGTGAACTCCTAGAGCATGAAAAGTACTGACAAATGGTCTTTCAGCTATGGAAATAGGTATATTTAAGGTTTTATCAGATTCAATAAGACCAAAAACACGATCCCGCATTTCTTTTGCGGCCTTATTGGTAAAAGTGATAGCCAAAATTTTTGAAGGATGAACTCCATTTTTTATTAAATTTAGTATTCTATGACTAATAGTCTTGGTTTTTCCGGCTCCAGCCCCAGCAAGTATAAGAAGAGGGCCTTGAAGGGTTTCTATTGCTATTTTTTGTTTATTGTTTAGCTCTTTAGGAATCATTATTTACAACTATATCACAATTCACATACCCTGTTGACTTTTAAACTTTACTCATATACGCTGGTTAGGTACCTCAAAAATAGATGTACTAATATGGCTTTGTTAAGCCATATTCTGATAACTCTGAATTCAAAGAATCGTCATAATGACGACCATAGATATTGCCGAAAGACTATTTTCATTATGCAATTTTTAGCTAAAATAATTTCAAAAATAATATCTTTTCCCACATCACTGAATAAGGAGATGATTGTTGCTTTTTTTCTTATATTTTCCCCAATTTTATATCCAAAGACCGCCAATGCAGGTCTTTTTTCTTTTTTTTCTAATTTAACCGGTGACAAAGTATCTGCAAAAACTGTTGAAATACAATCATTGCCAAATTCACAAAATATCAGCATTCTTCAAGCAACAGTCAATTATGATCCAAACCCAAATAAGTTATCAGAAGATATAGTAATGGTGTCTGGTAATGCATTGGTTCCAGAAATTGGACCTTCAGGCACTGTTTCAGACATTGAGCAAGAAAATACTAATAGTCAGATTAGTATCTATATTGTTCATGAGAATGATACCCTTTCAAATATTGCAAAAATGTTTGGTGTTTCAGTTAACACAATTGTTTGGGCCAATGACTTGAACAGAAACTTAACAATAAAAGAAGGTCAAACTCTCATTATCCTTCCTATTTCTGGAATAAGACATACAGTTAAAAAAGGAGATAGTATAAAAAGTATAGTTTTTAAATATAAAGCAGATTTAAATGAAGTTCTTCAATATAATGATCTTTCATTATCTTCAACAATTAATGTTGGTGATATAATAATCATTCCAGATGCAGAGCCAACAATAATTGATACTCCTAGAATTCAACTATCCCGAAAAATTAGCACAAATTATGTCCATGATGCAAATGGTCCATATTATCCGGGTTATTATCTTCGCCCCATAGACGGTGGTTCAAAATCTCAAGGACTTCATGGATATAATGCAGTAGACCTCGCTTCATCAATCGGTATGCCAATACATGCGGCTGCAGCGGGTACAGTTATAGCAAGTATGTCTAACGGATCATGGAATGGTGGATATGGGAATTATGTCATTATTTCACATAATAATGGCACACAAACTTTATATGCACATAATCTAAAGAATTTTGTAAAAGTAGGAGATTTTGTTGAGCGAGGGGAAATGGTTGCGAGAATAGGTATGACAGGAAAATCAACAGGTCCCCATGTACATTTTGAAATTCGTGGCGCGAAAAATCCTTTTTAAACGCAAAGTGCTTGTGCGCTTACGAACTTTGCTCTAGAAATTCTTCTGTCTATATTGCAGAGCTTCAAGTAAATGCCCCCTTTTAATTTCTTTTGATCCCTCCAGGTCAGCAATAGTTTGTGAAAGTTTGATTATTCTATGATAAGCTCTAGCCGACAACATCAACCTTTCCGCAGAAGTTTTCAGTAAATTTTTGATTTCAGGATCAAGCGAAATAATTTTTTCTATGTCCGATACACTCATCTCGCTATTAAATTTTTTGTTTTTAATTTTTAATTTTAAAAATCTATTTCTTTGTAATCTTCTTGCTTTTATTACCCTATGCCGAATTGTTTCTGAACCCTCATTTTTATCGGAACTTCCTGATAATTTATCGTATTCTATTTTTGAAACTGAAACCCATAGATCTATGCGATCTACAATTGGTCCAGAAATTCTTTTTTGATAATTACTTATATCACGATCAGTACAAGTGCAATTTTTTTCGCTATTTCCACCCTTTCCATATCCACACGGACATGGATTCATAGAGGCAATTAAAATGCATTGTGCAGGAAAACTTAAAGTACCCCTTGCACGCGAAATGGTTATAGTTCTGTCTTCTAGCGGTTGACGCAATGCTTCAATGACCTTTTTATCAAATTCTGGAAATTCATCCAAAAAAAGTACACCTCTATGTGCAAGTGTAATCTCACCAGGTTTAGGATATGGACCCCCACCAACAAGTGAGACATATGATGAAGTATGATGTGGTGATCTAAATGGCGGTATTGTAATAAATGGTTTTTCTAATATTCTTGCTACTGAATGAATTCCCGTTACTTCTAAGACTTCATCATGGAGTAATGGGGGAAGTATGGTTGGAAATGCTTTGGCTAACATAGTTTTTCCAGTTCCAGGTGGTCCATACATTCCTATATTATGACCTCCTGCCGCAGCAATTTCCAAAGCTCTTTTGGCAGTTTCTTGACCTTGAATAAGTTTGAAATCACTTTCAAATATTTCTTTACCTTGCTCTATTTTTGTTTTTGGTTGAGGTGCTATATTTGATATTCTTGGTCCTATCAAATGTCCGATTATTTCATTTAGTGTGTGTACTGGGTAAATGGTTATACCATGAACAAGCCCAGCTTCCTCGGCATTTTCCCACGGTATAAAAATTTCTTTAAATCCATGCTGAAGTGCGCCACTTACTAAAGGTAATATTCCACTAACTTTTCTAACCTCTCCCTCTAAAGAAAGCTCTCCCAAGAATATTTTATTTTCTGGATTAAAATCAATATCTCCACTTGCACAAAGGTATGCTAGAGCCATACCCAGATCAAAAGAAGGTCCTTCTTTACGAATATCTGCCGGCGCCAGAGATATGACCACCTTTTGATTTTTTTGTTTCGGCGATGTGTATCCTGTATTTTTAATTGCTGCAGAAATTCGGTCCCGTGATTCCTCCACTGCTTTATCACCAAGTCCAACTATGGCAAATGCATGAAGACCATTTGATAAATCAACCTCAATATTAATAATATGTGCTCTTAGCCCAGAAAGCTGGGCGCTATATGTTTTTGATATGCTCATGCATATCACTGTATACTATTCAAATGAAGACCAAATAAAAAATAAATAAAGAAATCTTTATCTCATATGCTTCATACAAGTTCTTGCGGAAGGATTTGCTTCAAGTCTTTCACGCTCTATATTTTCTCCAGAAATTTCACAAATACCATATTTTGCTTCATCAATCCGTTCCAAAGCTTGTTTGACTTCATTGAGTTGAGGCTCTAATTGATCTAGTATGGCTTTATTTTCGTCAAGTTCTTCCATTTTATCAGCAACCTCATTTTCATCAGCACTATCAACTTCAATTTCACCAGAAGTAGCTTCCCATTCACTCGGATTATTGGGATTTACACGACTAACGGTAGCCAGCTCTTCTTCTAGAAGAACCTTTTCTCTTTGCAGTTTTTCTTTGAAATAAACTAAGTCTTTCTTATTCATAATCTCATATTACCTTACAAAGGTTTGTTTTTCAATACGATCAATTAAACCTGCCAAAGTATTTTCTGATGTGGCAATAATAATTGTATCTTTATCAATAAATGCGTAAAGGAACAATAATTTCCCCTCATCATTTATGAATTCTCTGACATCACGATTTCGTACAACCCTATCATTAAATTTTCCCCTAAGTGTTTTTTCTTTATAGTTTAAAATATAATCAAGATCATCAGGCATTCCAGATTCCCATTTCAACATTCCTGCAAAAGCATTTTGGAAAAAGTCTGTGCTAAAAATAATAAATGGTAATTTTTGGTCTTCCACACCGTAAATTCCTATCATCCATTTATCAGTTAATGATCTTTTAAAAACATCAGATATATCAAATGCCATCTTATCTATGAATTGCGAGCCAGTTAAACGAAGTGTTGTAGAACCTATTGTTATAGCGGGAATAAACTCTATGATTTTATCATTCTCTAAATCTTGTGATATAAAAGCATTATTTAAAAGTTGAGCAAGTTGTTTTTTTTCTGCATTTCCAATAGAAATAATTTTCTGTGAATCAGGAGGAATGATACTTGAGATTTTAATAACAGGTTTTTGTATTTTTACACTTACTAAAGGACTATTTAAATACAAAAAATACAATCCAATAATTCCTGTACCTATAAGCAAAATACTTAGTAAAACCATAATAATCTTTGGTGAATATTTCGGTTTTTCATTTTCTACTACATTTTCTTCAGCAATCTTTTTTTCATTTTCAGCCACGGCCATGCTTATTACCGAAGATTTTTTGTGAGCAAAAATATCAGCCACATCACTTTCATAGGTACGAATGGGCCTTTGTAGACTCTCGCCATTTTTTTCTTGAGGTTTTTGGGGTATTATTTTATCTTCTTCGTTCATGCAATATTAAGTATATCATGACAGTTTTATCGCCTTGGTTTATATTCAGAAGTTATATGATGAATAATAGCTTTAGCTTTTTCAGCCGTACCATTTTTCCCGGTGATAAATATAGTACCATCATCTTCTATTTTAATATCCTCCACGCCCGTTTTTTCTTTTATTTCTTTAATAGTTTTACCACCAGCTCCTATGATCAGTCCTATTTGGTCTTGTTTAATAGTAATAGTCAGAATTTTTGGTGCATTTGGAGAAATATCCGCGCGTGGTTTAGCAATTTCTTTTTCAATCAAGTCAAGAATTTGCAATCGAGCCACCTTCGCTTTTTCCAAAGCTTCCTCAAGAATTTTAATTGAGATTCCATCTACTTTTATATCCATTTGCATAGCGGTAATGCCAGCGCGCGTTCCAGCAACCTTGAAATCCATATCTCCATGATGATCTTCTGGTCCTTGAATGTCAGTTAATATTTTATAATCATAATTTTTCTTTCCAAACATCTTGCCTAACATTCCCACTTTTGCCTCACGCATCATAAGGCCCGAAGCGATTCCTGCCACAGGTGCCTTGATGGGAACGCCAGCATCCATAAGGGCCAGTGTTGATCCACAAACTGAACCCATGGATGTAGAACCATTTGAAGAAAATGCTTCAGAAACAATTCTAATTGTATATGGAAAATCTTTTTGTGGAGGAATAATCGGAAGAAGGGCTTTTTCTGCTAGAGCTCCATGACCGATCATTCTTCTGTTCATTCCACCAACTCTTCCTGTTTCTCCTGTAGAAAATGGTGGAAAATTATAATGATGCATGAATCTTTTATTTTCTGATTCCTCCATTCCATCCAGAATTTGTGCATCTCCCGGTCCTCCAAGTGTCAACGCCGAAAAAATATGCGTAATACCACGATAAAATATTCCCGAACCATGCAGTATAGGTGAAACTCCACCAGCTTTTACAAAAAGTGGCCTTATTTCATCCATTTTTCTGCCATCTGCTCTTCTATTATTTTCAATTGCCTCTTTATGAAGTAATTCATTTATTTCTTGATCCAGAAGTTCTTGTGCTAACGAAATATTTCCTTCTGGTATTTTTTCCTTAAATAAATTTATCCATATTTCTTTTATTTCATCTATTTTTTCTTTGCCAATTCCACCAAAAACATATTGACTAAGCTTTGGAGTAATTTCTTTTATAAAAAGTTCCTTTGTTCCAGCTGTTAATTCTGGTTTTGAAATTATTTTCTTTGAGCAATTCCTCTTTTTTGTAATTTCTTTTATAATTTCCTCTTGCCATTTCTGAATTTTCTCTATTTCATCACTAGCTTTTACTAAAGCTTTATTAACATCATTCTCACTGATTTCTTTTCCACCAAGCTCAATCATATTTATCAGCTCATCCTTACCACAAATCACAAGATCAAAAGACCCATTTGTCTCACGAAATGCTGACACAGGGCCATTCCAGGGGATATTTGAAGTACCAAGAGCAAGAGAAGCTCCTATCACCGAGAGAATATCAGGATCTTCTTTATCTATGGAAAGCACGGTAAGAATGACTTGAATTTCATTTCTAATATGGTGATCAAAAAGTGGACGGATGGTTCTATCTACAATTCTTCCTGATAAAATAGATTCATCAGTTGGTCGTCCTTCTCTTTTATTAAATTTTCCACCAAGAATTTTTCCTGATGCATAGAATCTTTCTTCATAGTCTACAGTTAAAGGAAAGAAATCAATATCTTTTTGTAATTTTCCCATGACAGCCGTAGCAAGTACCACAGTGTTACCGCAACGCATCATCACCGAGCCATTGGCTTGTTCTGCGAGATCATTAAATTCCGCTATGATGGTCTTACCACCAATTTCCAGAGAGTATTGTTTGGAGGTCATAGCTTTATTTTACTCCTGCCCCGACAAATCCGCTATATCATCAGCCACTGTTCCTAAAGTTGCGTCTTTTGGTCCTTTCTTTTTAAAGTTTGTGCGCCCGCCTGACCCGCTTTTTTCTTGACCTTTTCTTTGAAATCTACTTTGGTGGCCAATTAAATATTTTGAAACATTTTCATCAAGATCAAAAAAGTCATCTGCAACATCTCTAAGCTTTGTAGAAGTTGATTTACCAAATGAAACTATTTCCACCTGACATCCCTCATTTGTTTGCAAATATTCCACAAGTGGCACGAAATCTCCATCACCAGTAATGAGAATTACAGCATCAAGCTTGGGCGCAAGTTTCACTGCATCTATGGCCATACCAACATCCCAATCTGCTTTTTTGGCACCGCTACCGAAGATCTGCAAATCTTTCGTTTTGGTTTCTATGCCCATTTTGGTAAGCGCTTCAAAAAAGGCCTTTTCATCCCCTGCTTCTGTGGTTATAACATAGGCGACTGCGCGTATGAGAGAGCGCTCCCCTACTGCATCCTTTACGATCTGCCCAAAATTTACTTTTGAATGATAGAGATTCTTGGCACTATGATAAATATTTTGTGTGTCTATAAAAACGCCGACACGCTGTTCCTTATGTTTGATTACTGACATATAAAATTAAAATTACTTATTAATAGAAAAGTTCTTTAATGTGCAAGATATTATAGCACTAAATTACCGAAAAATTATTTGGCTTTGAGATCAAGCTTTTTAGCAATACTTACATAGCGTTTCGGATGCTTTTTCTTTAGATAATTCATATGAGTTTGCCTATCCGCAACCATAGCTAGAAGCCCCCGTCTTGAGTGATTGTCTTTCTTATGTTTCTTCAAATGACCTGCCAATTCCTCAATCCTTCTTGTTAAAATGGAAATCTGAACCTCTGGAGAACCAGTGTCCTTATCATGAATTGCTACTGTTTTTATGATATTTGTCTTCTGTCTTGTCGTTAACATGATGATAATACGATAGCACAAATAGCTTCTATTTGCAAGGTTTTGGTGAAAATGTTCAAGAAAAGGTATACTTTTACCATGTCGCACAATATTTTGGACTTAAAAACCGAATTTCTGCAATATGTGGAAATAGAAAAAGGCAGAAGCTTGAATACCGTGCGTAACTATGATCAATATTTAAGTCGTTTTTTAGATTATACAAAAATTAAGAGCCCAAAAGATATTACGGATAATGTCGTTAGGGATTTTCGTCTTTGGCTGAATCGTCAGGAAGCCAAAAAGGAAAAAGGCATGGCCCCAGCGACATTAAAAAAGAAAACACAAAATTATTATTTGATAGCCTTGCGCTCCTTTCTTAAATATCTTGCCAGACAAGACATCTCCTCCCTTTCACCAGACCGCATAGAGCTTGCCAAGGTTCCAGAAAGGTCTCTAGACCTAATTACAATTGATGAACTGGACAGAATCTTAAAGGCACCAGATACTTCTACATTGCGTGGATTGCGAGATAAGGCAATGCTAGAACTCCTTTTTTCCACCGGGCTTCGAGTCTCGGAGCTCTGTTCCCTTCAGGCAGATATCAACTTGAAACTTGATGAAATGTCAGTTAGGGGAAAGGGTGAAAAGATTCGCGTAGTCTTTCTTTCTGATGGAGCAAAGAAGGCCGTAAAAGATTATCTTGCCAAAAGAGATGATATGGACGATGCTCTCTTCGTTCAAATCACTGGCTCAAATGAAAAGCTTTCAAAAGAGAAAGATTCCATGAGACTGACTTCCCGTTCCGTGGAAAGAATTATCAAACAATATGCCATCAATTCAGGTATTTCAAAAAAAGTTACCCCACATGTTATTCGTCATTCATTTGCCACGGATTTGCTCCGCAATGGTGCTGACCTTCGCTCCGTGCAAATGCTTCTTGGTCATGCCAATATCAATACCACACAAATTTACACACATGTCACAGATACGGAACTAAAAAAGATCCATAAAAAATTTCATAGGAAAAGTCAGTAATTGATTTCTATATTACTATTTCGCATTTTTCTGCTATCATAAGTCTATGGATATCATCTCTTGGAATGTAAATGGTATACGGGCAAATGTAAAAAAGGGTGGATTTGAGTGGCTTTTACAGAAATCTCCTGATATTTTTTGTTTACAAGAAACCAAAGCTCATCCAGATCAATTAGAAGAGGGTGTAAGAAATCCCAAAGACTACTATTCTTATTTTGATCATTCAAAGGGTAGAAAGGGTTATAGCGGTGTGGCTGTTTACTCTAAAATCAAACCTGAAAAAGTAGAATACGGTCTCGGCATTCCAGAATATGATCAAGAAGGACGCTTTCTTGCTTTATTTTTTAAAGATTTTGTTCTTATAAATACCTATTTCCCCAATGGTGGAGCTGGACCAGAGCGTCTAGATTTCAAACTTCGTTTTTATGATGAATTTTTGAAATATATAAATAAACTTAGAAAAAAAAGACATGAAGTTATTTTTTGTGGTGATATCAACACTGCACACAATGAAATAGATCTTGCACGACCAAAGGAAAATGAAAAAAATACAGGATTTTTGCCAGAAGAACGAGCTTGGATAGACCAAGTCATTAATGCTGGATATATAGATATATTCCGTCAGCAAAACCCCATAAAAACAGGAGTATATACATACTGGGATATGAAAACCTTTGCAAGAGAAAGAAATGTTGGATGGAGAATTGATTACTTTTTTATAAGCCCCGGTCTATTAAAAAAGGTTGAAAAGGTTAAGATTCTAAATATGGTTTTAGGTTCTGATCATTGTCCTATTGAACTTATTTTAAAATAACCCCACAAAACGACATCTCATAAAGGACAAAAAATAGTTATCCACAACACATTCTTTACATGTCCTTTAGAATTGATAGAATAAAGAACAGATCCGTAAAATTTGTAACCGAGGATCATAGGTTTTACAAAGCTCTTTAGACAATTTGTTGGGGGTAGTAATCTCTTTTGAAATTCATTTTTTAAAAAATAACCCTTCATCAGCTTGTGTTATGAGTCACTGCATTCCTTCTCACATCACAATTTTTGTTCATTAATCTTGATGAACGCCTAAATAATTTTAGTTGGCAATGCAAGCAACCCTCGCACTAGGTGATGATTTGGTCAATTTTCTTGAGTCTTTGGACTCATAAAATGAATTTCGTACAGCGTCGCAATCTCTAGCGTCGCTGTTTCTTTTTATAAAACACCACAAGCATTTCTTAAATCTTAAAACAAATATATTATGTTTCACGTGAAAAATGTTTCTTATGAAACATAGTATTTCTTACGTATTTCATCAATATCATCATTTTCAAGCTCTTTTCTTTTAGATTTTGCGCTTTTACCCATTATTATAAGGTCTTTTTCAGGTAATTTAATAAGTTCCTTTGCTCTATTTTCTAGATATTCTTCCGTATTAAATTTAGGATTTTCTAGGATTTCCTCAAGTAATGCATCTAAAATAAGACCTATTTGGGGGCCAGGAGTTACATGTGTAACATTCATTATTTCATCCCCACCTATTTTAAGCATATTTACTGATATTGGATCGCGTAAAGCTTCTTCAATCATAGCTTTATATTTTCTAAGCCGATAAGGATTTTCTTTGGGTCTTCCAGTTCCAACCCTATCACATATTCTAATATTTATTAGATCCCATATATTTTCACGACCAACATTATTGATCATTCTTCTTACTGCTGAAAGAGTAATTGTTTCTGTGTCAGAAAAAAACATATGCCAGCGAACCATTTTTGTTACTTTTTCTATTGTTTTTTGTGGAAATTTGAGCCTCTCAAGTATCTTTTTTGTTACACGTGAACCAACAACCTCATGTCCATAGAAGGTAAATTGTTTAGTTTCATGTGAAATACGACGAGTTTCTGGCTTTGAAATATCGTGAAATAGAGCAGAAAGCCTTATTTCTAATGGCCAATCCTTATCAGCAGCATGTTGCAAGGTTCTTAAAAGATGTTCCCAGACATGATATGCATGGGCTTGGTTTTGTTCTACACCTCTTGTTTTTAATAATTCTGGAACTATATATTCTAAAATATTAAAATTATCAAGTAATTCTATTCCCCTTTTTGGATTTTTTGACATTACTATTCTAATGAATTCATCACGAATTCTCTCTATAGAAATTTCTTTTAACAAATTTCTATGTTCCAATATTGCTTTTCCTGTATTTATGTTAATCGTGAAACCTAATTCTGTAGCAAAACGAACCGCACGAATCATACGCAATGCATCTTCAGTGAAGCGTTCATCAGCATTCCCAACAGCCTTTATGATTTTGTCTTTTATGTCCTTTACACCACCAAACACATCAACTATGTCTTTTATGGCCCCTTTAGATAAACTAACTGCAATAGCATTAATAGTGAAATCCCGTCTCTTTAAGTCGTCACCTATATCTTTACTGAATTTGACTTGATCTGGGTGTCTATAGTCACTGTAGGAGCTCTCAAGGCGATATGGCGTTACTTCTACAATCCTTAAACTCTCATTCTCAGTTTTCTCATTTACTACTCCAACTGTACCGTATGTGTTTTCATAAAATGTTTTAGGGAAAAGAGGAACAATTTCTTCGGGTGTTGCATTTGTCGTTATATCCCAATCTTTTGGTATTTTCCCAAGTAAAATATCTCTAGTACAACCGCCCACAAGAAAAGCACCAAACCCAGCTTTTTCTAATGTCTCTACTATATCTATAACTTGTTGCGGTATTACCTTACTTTTCATCAGATTATACTATCATTTATTTGTTTATTTTTCATTTTTATGAGGCCATGATAGACTGTTATGTAACATGAAAATATATGTCCAACTTAAATATGTGGCTGTAGATCTACGTAACAGAGGTTTATCGTACAGCGAAATAATGAAGGAATTGAACATACCTAAAAGCACCCTTTCTTTTTGGTTGAAGGGGATTCACCTTTCAGAACAACAAAATCTAAACCTAAAAAATAGATTAAAAGATAAAATTTTAAGAGGTCGTTTACAATCATCAATAGCACTTAAAGCAAGGAAAATTTTTAAAGAAAAGCAAGCATATGAAAACGCTGAAAAGAGTTTTAAGATATTGTCACAAGATTCATTTTTTATACTAGGAATAGCTCTTTATTGGGCAGAAGGATCTAAGAAAAGCGGATACTTTCAGTTTGTTAATTCTGATCCAGATATGGTTCTTCTAATGAATCAATGGATTATAAAATACTTGGAAATAGGGAAGTTTTCATTAAAATATAGGATATTTCTTAATTTCCCTTATAAAAATGAAAATATAACAGATTTTTGGTCCAAGATAGTCAAAGTTTCCATAAAAGAATTTCAAAAGACAATTTATAAACCAGCATCAAATATAATGAAGAAAGATCCAAATTATAAGGGTTCTTTAAGCATAATAATTACCAGTATTGACATACTTAGACAAATGATGGCTTGGCAAAAGCTATTAATAAAGTATTATGGTAATGTATTGCAAGTTTAATTATGCACCCGTGGTGAAATGGATATCATTATTGACTTCGGATCAATCGTTGGGGGTTCGAGTCCCTCCGGGTGCACCAGAATTTTGAAAAGTAGTTATTTAATATATAATATTGAAAATTGCGGGTATGGTTTAGTGGTAGAATGCGTCCTTGCCAAGGACGAGACGGGAGTTCGATTCTCCCTACCCGCACCACAGAAAGTCTTTTTGATTTAGAGCTTTATTTAATGGCGTTTTTACGCAAAACTGTGGATAACTCTGTGGATTATGTTTATAAGACAAAGATAATATGGCTTATACTATGTCCTTTGTCTTTTTGAGAATGCTTATTTTTAAAATAATATTTTATGAGAAATACTAGAGAAAAAGGAAATATAGGAGAAAATGTGGCTTGTATTTATCTTGAAAAACAAGGATTTTTTGTTCAAGAGAGAAATTATTTAAAGAAATGGGGAGAAATAGATATTATTGCAGTAAAAGAAGGAATTCTTCATTTTATTGAAGTAAAAAGTGTTATTGATAATGGATTAAATGGCGGATATAGGCCAGAAGAAAATGTCCATGAACTTAAGATAAGAAAATTGAGAAGGGTGATACAAACTTATCTCAATGAAAGAAAATATGGACACAATGCAGACTTTAAATTCCATGTGATCACAATCAGATTTAATGAATTAACAAAGAAATCATACATTAAAATGTTGGAAAATCTAATTTTATAGAGTTTTTTATGGTGTCGTGCTAATATAATGAAATCAACGGAGCGTGGTGTAACGGCTAACATTCCTGTTTTGGGAACAGGCGACTCCGGGTTCGAATCCCGGCGCTCCGACCATATGTTAAAAAAAATAATAAACTTTTTTGATAAATTTGAAGATCATGTCCGTGGTCATTTGAGCCGTTTTCCAATAATCTATACACTTATAGGAGGTATTGCTATAGTGCTTTTTTGGAGAGGGGTTTGGCATACTGCTGATATATTACAAGCACAAGGTGGTATTTTGGGTTTTATTTTCTATGAGCCGGTAAATATGATCATAGTTATTCTCGTTCTCTTGGCTTCTGGACTTTTCGTCTCATATTTTATTGGAGACACTATCCTAATTTCAGGATTGAAACAGCAGAAGAAAACTACAGAAAAGACAAAGAAAGATATTGAGGACGAAGAAGGAGAGTTAGGTGAAATACGAAACACTATTAAGGAAATGAAAAAAGAAGTTGATGAGATAAAGGATATTGTTGAGCATGGGCATACTGATATAAAAAATTAGCAAAAAGTTTATTTTCTGGTAGTATGGATTTGCGCCATAGAATTTTTTGAAATTTAATAAATGCGGGACTAGTTTATCGGTAAAATAACAGTTTTCCAAACTGTGGTGGAGGGTTCGACTCCCTCGTCCCGCACATGTGATCTGTACCCCATAAAGTGGACAGTTTTGGTTTAAGAGAGAGAAGTATCAGTGGTAATTAATATCTACCCCACAAAAAACCACCTTATGGTGGTCTTTTGCTACTCATAATTCTTTTGAGAGAATCCTTGCGAGTATTACTGCGAACGAAACTATTTTACAGCTTCCTTTAGAGCTTTTGCGGCTCGGAACTTGGGAACCTTCATAGCTGGGACCTTGATAGCTTCGCCGGTTCTAGGATTGCGAGCTTCTCTAGCCGCTCTCTGCTTTACAGAAAAGATACCGAGACCCGCTACAGAGACTTCCTCTCCTTTCTTAAGAGAATCAACGATTGAATTCAACATTGTATCAACCGCTTGTTCTGCTTGGACCTTTGTGCCACCCAATATTGCGTGGACCGCATCTACAATTCCTGCTTTGTTCATAGTGATATGCTTTATTAAATAATTGCTAATAATTGTATAAACGACTATATAATTATATATTAAGCCATCTTTTAAGCAATGAGATGAAAATTACACAGATTTTATCTAGCAAAGTCAATGGCACGAGTTTCGCGAATGATAGTTACCTTGATTTCTCCTGGATATTTCAAATCTTTTTCTATTTTAAGGGCTATATCTCTAGCCATATTTTTGGCCTCAAGGTCTGTGATTTGTTCTGGAGTTACAAAAATTCGTATTTCACGACCGGCTTGTAAGGCATAAGATTTTTCAACACCATGAAAATTATTTGCGATTGCTTCCAAATCACCCAATCTTTTCAAATAATTTTCTATACTATCGTGTCTAGCGCCCGGTCTAGTACCCGAAATAGCATCTGCAGTTTGAACAATGCGAGATTCTACCGTTTCATAAGGATATTCCTCATGATGTGCTTGCATTGCTTTGACTATATCTTCGCTTGCTCCGAATTTTTGGAGGATTCTTCGTCCTATTTCTACATGTGTACCAGTAACCTCATGGTCAAGGGCTTTTCCAATATCATGGAGCAGGGCTCCCGCTTTAGCTACAGCTACATTTGCTCCTATTTCTTCTGCTATCATGCTAGCGATATGAGCCATTTCTATAGAATGTCTAAGGACATTTTGTCCATAACTTGTGCGGAAATGAAGACGCCCTAAAATAAGAAGAATTCTAGGGTCAAGACCTATTACACCACATTCATAAGCGGCTTGCTCACCTTTCTCCTTAATTGCTTTATTTATATTTTCTTTAGCTTGTTCTACTACTTTCTCTATTTTTGCTGGTTGTATACGACCGTCTTTGATAAGTTCTTCAAGAGCTAATTTAGCAATATGTCTTCTGATAGGATCAAATGAGGATATAGTAATAGTACCAGGTGTATCATCAACAATTACTTCAACTCCAGTCGTTCTCTCAAACGCTTTTATATTTCTTCCTTCTTTTCCAATTATCTTACCTTTTATTTCATCATTTGGAATAATTACTGATGTTGACATTACATCTGAAGCAACAGAATTTGCCAGACGCTGAATGGATGTAGAAAGGATTTCCTGAGCTTTTCTTTCAAGGGTTTCTTCACCAGATTGTTCAAGTTTGGTAATTTTTACAAGAATATCTTGTTCATGATTTTTCTCAACTGTTTTTATAAGTTCTTGTCTAGCATCTTCAATACTCATACGACTTATTCTTTCTAACTCTTTAGTTTTTTCTTCTTCAAGTTTTTCAGCACGCTCCCGAATAGTTTTTATTTCAATCACTCGTTGTTTTATAATCTCTACTTCTTTATCTATATCAGCTTGTCTCTTATCTAATAAATCTTCTTTTTTTATAAGCCGTACTTCTATTTGTTGGTTTTTTTCATTTCTCTCTTTTATTTCAACTCTTGTTTCTAGAAGGAGTTTATTGGCTTTTGATTCAGCTTCCGCAGTAATTTTTTTAGAATCTTCTTTTGCGGTAAGAAGCATTTCTTTTATCTCAAGTTCCATTGATCCCTTTTTTCCAAGAGAAATGACCAGGCGTAAATAATATCCTATAGCTAAACCCGCCAACCCAGCAATACTTAATAATGTTGCAACTAATTTTAATGACATATGCGAATTGTAAATTCGCTTTTCTTAGACTAAGAAGAGTAATGTATCAAGTATGGTCTTATAGATTTCCAAATTTTCATGAAATAATGATTTTATATGATTCATTAATGTCTTTCTAAAAAGCGAAGTCACAGAAATTAAATCCAGTAATAACTGTATAGTATAACAAAGTGACATCCCTGTCTAGTTTTTAAGATTTTTTATGAAAAGACTTTATCAACTATTCCATATTTCTTTGCTTCCTCTGCATCCATGAAGAAATCTCTATCTACATCTTTTTCAATTTTTGCAAGTGATTGTCCAGTATTTTTTGCAAAAAGCTTGTTCAAATTCTCTCGTGTTTTCAAAATATGTTTTGCACTGATTTCAATATCTGAAGCTTGTCCCTCGGCTCCTCCAAGTGGTTGATGAATCATAACCTCGGAATTTGAAAGAGCATATCTTTTACCTTTTGTACCTGCAGATAGAACCAAAGCGGCCCCAGAAGCTGCGATACCTACACAAGTAGTAGAAACATTGTTTTTTATATGATCCATGGTATCAACTATTGCAAGTGTAGCAGTAACCGATCCTCCCGGAGAGTTTATATATAAATTTACATCTTTTTTTGAATCTTCAAATTGAAGAAATAAAAGTTGAGCAATGATTATATTGGCTATATGATCATCTATTTGTCCCCCAAGAAAAATGATATTTTCTTTTAAAAGACGAGAATATATATCATAAGCTCGCTCGCCATAATTAGTTTTTTCTATAACTGTTGGTATAAGCATATTGCCTATAATACATCAAGTTTTATATTTGGCAAATTGGATGTTAAAATATCCTTATGAGACTGCATAGATTCTATGTACAAGAAAAAATTGGTAATAAAACTAGCATAGTTGTTACATACAACGAACTTATTAATCATTGGAAGAATGTTTTTCGGTTTAGTCAAGGTCAGCAGTTAATACTCTTTGATAATTCTGGCTTTGATTTTACTGCAAAGATTGACCAATATAGCAAAGATACAGTCACTTTATCTATAATTAAATCTCATCAAAACACAGTTTTACCAATACGAGAAACCTACCTTTTTGCTTCCATGGTTAAAAAAAATAATTTTGAATGGATAGCAGAAAAGGCCACTGAACTTGGTGTTTCACATATTGTTCCAGTCATTTCCGAAAGAAGTGAAAAAAGGGCCATTAATATAGAACGCACAGAGAAGATTATTATTGAAGCCGCTGAACAATCAGGAAGGGCAACATTACCAATACTTTATGAAATATCTGATCTGCCACAAACTATATCAAACTATGGTCATATAAAATCAATAGCTTGGGATCCTTTTGCTACAAAATTTGTTTCACAAGATCTAACCGATATAATCGGGGCCTATATTGGACCAGAAGGTGGCTGGTCATCTAAAGAAACTGATTTGTTCAAGAAGCATGGAATACATATACATTCACTTGGTCCACAAGTGCTTCGCGCCGAAACTGCAGCCATAGCAACTATCTCATTATTGGTTTTCTAAATCAATTTCAGATTTTGAATCTTCATTTACTAGAAACTATAGTCAACATCATTAAGTACTTCATCAAGATTGCTATTTAGAGAATCAGTACTTATAGATGAAGAAGAATTTGCCACATTTTCTTCACTTGTTTGTGATGTTTGCTGTGCAGGAGCTTCAATATTTAGTTTCTGTCCAAAGAAATATAAAGCCGCTATTATAAGAATAAGTACTATAATAAGTGCTCCAATTATTGGTCCAACTTTCTTCTCATTTTGTTTGATTGGTGGCATACCGTTCATCATTCCGCTTGAATTTTGAGTATTAATATCCATATTTTTTAATTATTTATTATTATAAAACTAAATATTATTTAGGAGAAATCTGGATTTTCCATGACTGTACTTTTAATGATGGGTTTACAGTCCATACCACAATTCTATAATCACCTGAATTTGTGTTTACAGTAGATGGTATTGTCCAAGAATATGACCCAGTGTTTGAAACTGCTGTGGCTATATTCATAATTTTATTTACCAGATTGTCACTATAAAGATCAATGTTTACAGGAACATTTTGAAGACCAGTACTTGACCAACGTATGACCACAACATCATCTATTTTGTAAGATTGATTTGCTAGCGATACTGCTGAGAGAGTAGATGTGGCAGTCATTTTGTAATCTCTATCTCTATTTTCCTCTCCTCTACCCATATTATGAGCTATCTCTTCTACTACCTTCTTTAGAGCGTCTCGCGCTTCCTTTACAGCTTTTATAGCATCATTACCCACCTTTCTAGGTTTTTCCAAATCTATTTCTTTGGTTGAGGAAGCATTATGCGCGATGGTTGTGGTGGAATATTGGAATACCGCAAGGGCATTAACTGCAATTTTTGCTTTTGCAATTTTCTCATCAGCAATAACTAACTTTGCCTTTGCTTTTGTCATATCTCGCCCACTGTTTTCTGCTCTAGTCATAAATTCTACTATTCTTGTCCTAAGAAGATTCAGATTATCCAATGCATGAATGAGCTCTCTTACTAATGCATTTTTTCTGATTTCAAATTCACCAATCTTCATTTTTCTCATGAATTCTTTTTTATCATCTTTCAATTCTTTCTTGAATTCTTTGAACATCATACTTGTAGAAGCCCGCATCTCCTTCTTCATCATACTTGT
>CAZZPF010000069.1:0-5043 GCA_964655515.1 uncultured Candidatus Saccharibacteria bacterium | reverse complement strand
TATTGATTTTATGTTACATCATGCCAATCAGTTTAATGACGGCAGTGGGAGAAATTTCACACAGATAGTTGTTCAAGGCATGAAAGCCATTTATTATCTTTCACCGCTTCTTCTCATGCCAATATTGTTTATAAATAAGGAGATTTTTAAGAAGACAAGAACATTTTTTCTGTATCTTTTCATCGGTTTTATGTTTTATTTCATCCTATTTGATTTTTCAAAAGGTGCGCTGGATAAATATCTGATGTTTTCAATTATTCCATTGGCTGTCATATCTGGAAGCATTTTAGGCAATATGTTTAATAATGAAAATAAATTAAGTAAAAGGTATCTTATTATAAGCATTATTTCCGGAGTACTTGTTTGTTTTATCCTCTTTTTATTAAATTTTTTACCACACTTAGTTGTTCCTCTTTATCCAAAGGAAGAATGGTTCGGCCGAGTATTTCATTTGAAATGGAATATTCTCAACCCTTTCAATGGTGGTTCTGGTCCTCAAGGTTTTTATGTATCTTTTCTTTTCATTGCTTTATCATTCATAACTTCCATTGTTTTAGGAGTCATTGGATATTTCAAAAAAGAATGGCGAAAAGGAATTGCCGTAATTTTGATTATGATAAGCGTTGTTTATAATGGAATCTTCGTTGAAGAACTTTTCTGGGGAAAAATAAATGGTAATGCGCCAAAACTTATGCATGAAGCAGTTTCATTTATTTCCGATTCAAAAGATATAAAAAACGTTTTGTCTTACAACGATATTGGGGCTCATGAGCTTTCGCAAATTGGCAAATATGCAGGAAGATTTTATGCCGCACCGCAATTTGAAGCAGGTCATAAAAAAACTTTTGCTGATTATATTGCAAATGGTAGCGGATATTTCCTTGTAGTTGATATTCCGCACATTAATCCAAATAGTTTTTATGGAGACTTCTTTTCTAAATGTAAAATTGTTTTTCAGGAAAAAGATGGAAAAATTGAAGCAAAAGTGTATAGTTGTAAGCAATAATGTTTAAAATATGAATAAAGACAAAATAATTGAATATTTTGAGCGTATTGCGCCTGAAAGGGCAAAATGGAAGCGCAAAAGTGCTTATTATTATAGATATTTGAATGACTTCATAAATTTCCTTGTACCAGAAAGTAAAAAGACTTTGCGGATAGAAGTCGGCGATAGCAGTTTCTGGAAGAGCAAAGGTATTGGTTCACGAGGATATGATTATGTTGTTGTCACGGATGTGTTGGGCTATGTGGCTGATGTGCAGGAATTTATGCAACAGACAAGCCATGCGATTGAAGATGATGGCAGAATCGTTATTACTCAATACAATGCCTTGTGGGAGCCCATATTGCGCTTGGCTTCAAGTCTCGGCCTACGCATGCCATCTATAGAGCAGAACTGGCTTTCCATGGCTGATCTCAAAAATTTTGCATATTTGTCTGATCTGGAAATAGTGAAATCTGGCACAAAAATGCTTTTACCCAAATACATCCCTCTGCTTTCTGAATTTTTTAATAAAATTGTTGCCAATATATTTCCTTTCTCTCGGCTTGGACTTTTTCATTATATTGTAGCCAGGAAGTCCAGTATCAAATTAAATAGCAATCCTTCACTCTCAATCATAGTCCCAGCGCGGAATGAAGCAGGAACTATAGAAAAGATGGCAATAGAACTTCCTGTACCTGGTTCCTTTACTGAAATTATTTTTATTGAAGGGAACTCAACAGACAATACTTATGATGAAATTGTCAGGGTGGCCGAGAAATATAAAAATTCAAAGAAAATTAAATTCGCCAAGCAGGAAGGTAAAGGAAAGGGCGATGCAGTAAGAAAAGGATTTGACATGGCCGAAGGCGATATCTTGGCTATTTACGATGCAGACATGACTGTACCAGCAAATGAAGTAGAGAAGTTTTATACTGCAATCAAGGATAATAAAGGAGATTTTATTAATGGGTCTCGACTCGTATACCCATTAGAAAAAGATTCAATGCGTGTGATTAATTTCTTTGGCAATAAATTTTTTAGCTTTACTTTTAGTGCCATACTTGGACAACAGCTCAAAGACACACTATGTGGCACAAAAGTTCTTTGGAAGAAAGATTATGAAGATATAAAGAAAAATAGAAAGTTCTTTGGCGACTTCGATCCTTTTGGCGACTTTGATCTTCTATTCGGCTCGGCTAAATTAAACTTAAAAATTATTGACTTGCCAATTCATTATAAGGAACGAATATACGGCGAGACAAATATTCGCCGATGGAGTCATGGTTGGTTGCTTTTAAAAATGACAGCGTTTGTGGCAAGGAAGATGAAGTTTATCTAAAATATTCTTTCAAAAGTACCCAGATGCCTTTTATGCCATCCCTATAACGAATTTTCTTGCCCTCTTTTACAGATCTGGGTTTATGTGAAATAGCTACCTCAGCAATCTTGTATCCCTTTTTAACGACTCGAGCAGAAAAAATAAGTTCTGATTCAAATTTCCCAGCCACAAATAAATGAGCGGTTTCTCTCGGAAATAATTTATAACAAGTCCAAATATCAGTAAGTTTTGTTCCAAAAAGAAAATTGAATTGCTTGGTAATAAACCAAACACCAATACGAGGGATGACTACGCCCCTTTTTTTAACATGATGAAGATTGCGAGAGCCGTATATTATAGAGCCGGGTTGCCTTTCAAGAACTTCAATTAAAAAAGGTATTTCATCTGGTTCATATTCTAGGTCTGCATCTTGTATTACAATATAATCGCCATTTGCATTGGCGATTCCTGTTTGTACTGCACTTCCCTTACCTTTATTTTTCTCATGATATATGATTTTCATTTCCCCTTCATATTTTTTGAGGATTTCCTTTGTTTCTTTTCCTGATCCGTCGTCTACGACTATTATTTCTATATCCCAGTTCGGAATGGACACTTCCCGAATTTTCTTGATTATTATTGGAAAAGTTTTTGCTTCGTTATAACAAGGAATTATGATGGATAAAATTTTCATCGTATAATTGAAGCATGGCACACGATAAAAGTAAAATATTTTTTTGGATCTTTATTATATCTATATCAATAATTTGCTTATTTTCAATACGTACTTTTCATCCCATTGTAGATGGAGACGGGATTTCTTATGTTGAAGCAATACATGTTATGGAAGGAGGATCAATTCCTAGCACATTCGTGCCCAACAGAATCCTAACAACATTTTTAAATCTTGAATCAGTAATTCTATTCTCTAAAATATTTGGAAGCATTGAAGCTGGCTGGCTTATCTTTAACATTATTTTATATTTCATCTTCAATATAATTTTCTATAAATTGATCATTTCAATTTTTAAAAGCGATAAAGTAGCCTTACTTTCCTCGCTTTTTCTGGCGACGAACTATGCAATGATATCTTTCGGGCTTGATTATTGGATGGATATTGGTGGCTGGGTTTTCTACATATTATCTCTTTATTTCACTCTAAAATACTCTCAAACAGGAGAAAGAAGGCAATTGCTATATTCTTCCGTATGTATTGGTATAGGTGCTTTATTTAAGGAATACGCCTTTTTGGCCATTATACCTGTTGCAATAATATTGATATATGAAAATCGAACTAATATCTTTAATATTGTAAAAAAAGCTTTTGTTCCGGCTTTGTTTTCTTTGATGCCTGTTTTATTAGTTTATATCTATATTTTTGAGAAATTTCACTATACATATGCCGATTGGCTGTCTATGAATAGTGAATATTATATTTATTCATCAAGGATTATTGAATATATAAAAAGTCTCGGCTCACTCTACAACTTTCTAGCTTTTCTAGTAATTGGGGGAGCTTATTATTTTTTAAAAAACAATAAAAATACAGAGTTTCTGATAGATAAAAAAGTCAAAATTTTTGTATTCTCTGCACTGGCTTCGATTCTACCTATATTTATCTGGCCGGCCATAACTCAAAGAATACTTTTTATAACAGTTCCGGCTTCTTTGCTGATTGCCTCTTTTCTATTCAAGAAATTTGAAAGATATTGGTGGATCTTTCTTCTATTCCTTTTGCCATATGTTTTAATGAACTTTAATATGGGTATTATTTTGCTGAAATTTAATTTGCCTTTTTAATCGCGTATATATGATGAAATGATTCGCCTTTAGGAAAATTTCTGACGAACTTCTCAATATCGATGATTGGCTCAAGTCTCTTACTATCTTCATCTATTAAAGACAAACCGAAATTCATACTGATTAATTTTTTAAGAAAGGCAAGAGGTTCACCGCCGAGACTTTTTATTGCTTTCGGCAAAAATTCAGTAAAAAGAATAACATCGGGGTTTCTTTCTATCGTTTCTTTCATTCCTTCAAGGGCTAGAAATTCTGCTCCTTCCACATCCATTTTTATAATATCAATCTTAGGTGAACCGTATTTTTTTAATGAATTATCTAAAGTATCGGTTTCAATCACAGTATATTTCTTATCTTTATCGTAGACTAGTGAATGATGTCCCTTATTGTTTTCATCTAAGTAAAGTCTACTAACCCCTTCTTTGTTTGATAGAGCGCACATAATAGGAGTAACATTAGACAGTTGATTTATCTGGATATTTTTTGAAAGTAAATCAAAATTTCTTTTTTCTGGTTCGTATGAAAATACTTTGCCAATAGGTCCCACACATTTTCCCGCAATAACACTGTAATATCCTATATTCGCGCCGATATCTGCTACTGTCGATCCTTTTTTAATAGATTGACGGAAAAGCTCAATTTCAGTATTTTCAAAAGCCCCAAGAGCAAGAGAACCTGATACGACAACATCCGATTGATCCAATTCAATTATTCCCTCCGGTATATTGATTTGGCTGGGTATTATAGATAGAATAATTTTGTCTAAAATAATTTTGAATGGGGGAAATATAGATAAGGTTTTGTAAATCTTGACTGGTAAAGACGGTGGCATAAATTTAAGGATTTTTTTAAGTCCCAAAGAAATTACTGTATTAACTTGTTGTTTTTTCATTTTTGATTATAATTACAGGACTATTTTCATGGAAACATTCAAGGATAT
>CAZZPF010000068.1:0-3097 GCA_964655515.1 uncultured Candidatus Saccharibacteria bacterium | reverse complement strand
AGACTTTAGAGAGATATAGCCGTGTTATACGGCTTGCGATCTCATCTCGGAACGAGACGAGCCCACTTACGCTAAAGCTACGGCGGGCAAGCACTCTGGTTACTTCCAAAATGTTTACCATTCAAAGCCTTGGCGACGGAGGGCTCGTCTCATTGATTTTCAATGAACATCATAATTATATAAGTCGTCAAGCAAATGTCAATAGCGGATGTCTTTCTAATATACCCTACACAAAATGTCTGGTAAATATCAATAGCATATATAGTGAGCAATGCGGTTGGAGTAAGTTTATTCGTTAGCGTATTTTCTAAGGTCAGGTATATAAATATATCCCTTTTGCTGTGATATAATAGTTCTAACTTCAGTTCGTAAACGGAGCCAAAGTTTTGGTTTTTTTGAATCACATGGAGAATATTAGGTTAAAAGTTGCAGTTTAACTACTCCCAATAAACCTCCGTCGACTTCTGTTGGCGTAGGTTTATTTATTATCTAGAACTCAATCTAGCGAAAAGCGTAACAGTGAAGTAGAATACAGGTATGAAATCTATTAAAGCTTTGGTTATTGATTTAAAAAAAGATGGCTGGAATAAAAGCCATGGTTTTGTTATGCGAGATGTTCCCATGCCAACCCTAGATGAGAAGAATAATCCAGGCGATGCCATAAGTGTCATTTTGAAAATTCGTTATGCTGGAGTTTGTGGTTCAGATAGGGGTCTCTGGTACAGAACTGCTTTTAAAGACCTGCTCCATAGTTCATTGGAAAATGAAAAGAAGGATGTTCGTATTACAGGACACGAATTTCTTGGAGAAATTATAGAGACGGGATCTATGGTGAAGAGTCTGTATTCTGATACAGATCCAAACAATAAAGCAAAAATTGAAATAGGAAGTATGGTTTCAGGAGATTCACATATTACGTGCGGCCGCTGTTTTCAGTGTAGAATAGGGGAACAAAATGTCTGCATGAACGAGGCAATCCTTGGAATCTCTATTGATGGAATTTTTGCCGAGTATGTAAAAATTCCTGCCAAAAATCTTTGGGCTGTAGATGAAGGCCGTCTGCGCCCAGAAATTGCTGCCATATATGATCCCTTTGGTAATGCAGTCCATGCTACAACCAAGGTTGACTTGCGTGGGCAGCGTGTAGCTATTTTTGGCTCTGGTCCAATCGGACTCTTTTCAATTCTTTTGGCTCGGAATTTTGGTGCCGCTAAGATTATTGCCGTAGAGGTGTTGCCAGAGAATTTAAAAATGGCCAGGGAACTTGGCGCGCATGAAACAATTCTGATTCCCCAAAATAAAAAAGAAAATAGTTGGGAGAGTGATCCGTCAGTAATTGAGCAAATAATGAAGCTGACTTATGGCAAAGGTGTTGATGTGTCAATCGAGATGGCAGGAGCTTTTTCGTCAGTCAATAATGCAATAGATGCAACTCGTCGGGGTGGAGATGTGATACTTTTTGGAATTAAAGATGGAGATCTTGTAATTCCGAAATTTTCTCGAATTATCGTGCGTGGTCTGACACTTCACAATATTATCGGACGGGAAATCTTCAAAACTTGGCAGATAGCGCAGAGAATATTAAATGATAAAACCAATGGTATTGCTGAAGCAATCTGGAATGTGATTCTAAAAAAAGGAAATGGCACGATTTTGTCTTTTAAAGATTTCACACCAGAAAGTTTTGAAAAAGCGATGAATGAAAATCCGAAAATTATTTTTAAAATAAATGATTAATTATGGAAATTATTTTACATAAAGAAAATAAAAGTTATGCTATTAAGGTCACAGTAGAAGAAAACGGTATTTCTCTAGCTTCGGCATACCTTTATATTATGTTTAATGATTTACATATAGAGCCATTTGGGTTTTTAGAAAATGTTTTTGTTAATGAAGAGAGTCGTGGGAAAGGAATAGGATCAAAATTAGTGCAAGCAGTAATTGCTGAAGCAAAAAAACAAAATTGTTACAAATTGATAGGCACGAGCCGCTATGACAACTCTGGTGTCCATGCATTTTATAATAAGCTCGGGTTCAAAGATTACGGTAAGGAATTTAGAATAGACTTATAAATTTATGTATTCAAAAAAACTTGCGCAAAATATAGAAAAAGAATTAGAGGTGCTCAAGACTACAGGAAAGTTTAAGATTGAAAGAGAGCTTGAAGGTGCACAAGGACCAGAGGTGGAGATTGCTGGGAAGAAAGTTTTGATGTTTGCGTCTAATAATTATCTCGGTCTTTCAAATCATCCTGAGATAGTAAAAGCAGTTAAAGATTCCATGGTAGATTATGGTTTTGGTCTTTCTTCTGTGCGTTTTATCTCTGGAACGAAGACAATCCACAAAATTTTAGAGAAAAAGTTGTCAGAATTTTTAGGCACAGAGGACGCTATTTTATATTCTACAAATTTTATGTCAAATTTGGGATTTTTTGCAACCATAGTTAATGAAGCCTTCGGTAGTACGGAACACATAGATGTTATTTATAGTGATGAGCTCAATCATGCAAGTATCATTGATGCATTTAAACTTTGCAAAAAGGAAAATATAGTAAAAAGAATTTATCCACATGGAGATGTTGCTTTGCTTGAGAAATTTCTGGAAGAAGACAAAGATAAGGATTATAGATTTAAAATAATTGTTACAGATGGAATTTTTTCAATGGAGGGATATTTAGCAGATCTACCTAGGTTGAAAGAATTGGCAGATAAATACGAAGCATTACTTTTTGTAGATGATGCACATGCTATTGGAGTGATGGGTAAAAATGGCGCAGGTACTCCAGAACATTTTGGTTTACATGGGAAAATAGATGTATTATCTGGAACTTTTGGTAAGGCTCTTGGTGGAGCTGTGGGCGGATACATTGCTGGCCGAAAAGAAATTGTAGAATTATTACGCCAGAAATCCCGTACATATCTTTTTTCAAATTCTGTTCCACCCTCTGTTGTTATTGCTTCAATCAAAGCACTCGATTTATTGAAAGACAAACCAGAATTACTGCAAAAAGTTTGTCAAAATCAGAAATATTTTAGGACTAAGGCCAAGGAAATGGGTTTTAATGTTTTAAGTGGTGAGCATCCTATCGTGCCTATTA
>CAZZPF010000067.1:0-3344 GCA_964655515.1 uncultured Candidatus Saccharibacteria bacterium | reverse complement strand
GTTTACCATCAAATGTATCTAAATGAATCCAAATACTACTACCACTAGAATCAACATTGATGGTTTTCCATTTAACTACCATTTGACCTCCAGCCTTATAGGATTCTCTGCCATTAGGAGAAAGGACTGTGATTGAACCGTTAGGAAAATTAGGTTTGCCATCTATTCCTCCAGCTCCACCTGTTTTAATGCCTGGTGTCTGACTAACTGGTGGATAATTATTTTCTTCTGTGTTTGAAGAAGGGGCTGGTGTTTTTGTTGCATAATAAACAACACCACCACCGACAGCTAAGACTATGATGATTGTTACTATCATGCCTATACCTATAAAACCTTTGTTATATTTCATAAAATTAATAATGACTAAGTTAAAATATGACCTTTAATAAAAAATCAATTGTGTGGATATTATACCACAACTTACTTAAAAACGAATGGTAACATGGACGCTAGTTACTACCAGATATTAACTACACTTAATCTTTTTCTCCATTCAGATACTTCTTTGTCTCCTTATCAAAATCAGAAATATATTTCTTATCCTCTTCTTTTTTAAACTTCTCGTATTCGGCACCTGCTTTTAATTCAGCTGTTTCTTTTGAAACTGTGCCTGCCGTTTTCAATATTTCCTTTTCATTTAATTTTAAGAAATCGTCTAACTTTCGTATCCAGTCATCCATGTGCATAGGCTTATTTTTTCTGGCTTGCATCTCGGCAAAAGAGAGATACTGATCGACTATAAGATTCAAATCATATATCTCATCTTCTGTCAGATAATTTTTTGCAACAAAAACATCATTCCTTTTTATCTTACCCTGAGGAACAGAAGTGATGCCCATATTTGGTTTTTTAGCATCAGCTCGAGCCACAATGACCTCTGCGGCAGTGTGTCCATGTATGCCATAATGCATCTTGTTCTGTACAGTCGAAAAAAAGTTTTTGGTTAGGACTGACTTCGAATCATAGTCGAGACTAGTAGTGTAAATGTCCGTTATTTTCTGATAGAAATTTCGTTCGCTTGTCCTGATTGCCCGCACTCGCTCAATAAGCTCATCAAAGTATGTTTCTTTTTTGCCATTTTTCAAACGCTCATCATCTAAGGTAAAACCCTTGATGATATACTCTCTTAACCTATTAGTTGCCCAGATACGGAATTGAGTACCTCGAAGCGAGTTCACTCGATAACCGACAGATATAATCATGTCCAGATTATAGTGATCAATGAGCCTTTTCTTGCCGTCTTTAGCAACCTGTGCAATTTTTGCACAGGTTGATTTGGCTTCCAATTCATTGGTTTCTAGGACATTCTGAACATGCTTAACGATACCACTGCGATCAATACCAAAAAGATCACTCATTTGCTGGGCGTTGAGCCATACAGTATCGCCATCGATAGGCACTTCCAGCTTGAGTGCCCCATCTACAGACTCATACAAGATAATATTATTCATTTCCTTCATAAAGCAATTTTATCACAAAAAAGTTAAAGTAAAATTCTTCTTTAACCCCGCGAGGACGATGCGAAACTCTTGTGTGGGACGAGCTGTTTCCGCACATCCTCGCACCGCAAGGGCATGACGCAAAAAAGAAAGATCAATGGCGGCAGTTTTTACTTGAAGTTCGAACTTTTTTCACCGAAAATCCGGAACGATGAGGAGAGAGCGGGCGGAGGACTGGGGGTGTGGGGGAAGGACTCCGCCCGCTCTCACTATTTGTTTTTTGCCGAAGATGCTCTGCTGTTTTTTGCGACGGGCGCGGATAAAGTTAAGACTTATATTATTATAGTGAACCAATATAAGCAAGACCAGAAGTAAAAACAGCTGTAAATATAATTGTCGGGATGAGTGCTTTGAAAAAGGAAACCTGATAGTCATGTACATTTTCACTAAATTTTCTCGGAAATGAAAAAGCCAAAAGATTGAATATTATTCCTATAATAAAGCAAATCTGAGAAAATGTAGCGAGAAAGACAAAAATGATTCCTTCGACTCGACCGACTTTAAGTAAATAAGGCACATCTGATGACTTAATTAAGAAATCATTGAGTGCTGGGAAATTTCCTACTTTGTAAAAAATATAAAGACCCACCAAAATAAATGCAAATTTCACTATCTGCGCGAGCCAGCTATTCCATTGACGAATAAATGATTGGGGATTTTGAAAAAAAGCCAAAAACAAAATAAATACAAATGGTGAGATTAGAAAAGGAAGCAATTGTGCTGCCCTTTCAGAAAAGAATTGAATAGCGAAGAAAGCATCGACACAAGCAAAGATAATGTACTTAATCCTCGGTATCTTCATTAAGGTTTGTAAAACAGAATGATTACTCCAATAACAATCCAGATCAAGAAAGCAATAATTGAAATGTTATTAGCTTGTTTTGCTTTAGTAGGATAATCATGTCTCCACATAAAATACATGATGGCGCCTGCAATTACCGGGTTCAATATGCTAAATAACCAAGCCAAGGTTTTTTGCGTTCCGGTCAAACCATCATTGCTAATAAATTGGACTTTTTCTTCTGCTCGTGTGCTAGATTTTGCGCCAATTATTGTCCCAATAAGTGCGAAAATAATTATTGTTAACCAAAACATGAACCATGACACATATACTGTTAGCAAACCTGAAATAAAACCTATAAGTATTCCGACAAAAAACCCTTTTATTGCTCCAGCGATATTTAACTTTCTCGAAGCAGCTGCAATATTTTGTGATTCCGGTTGCATAAAATTTATAATTTAACAATTTACTAATACATATATTCTACAATAAAATATACTTTTTATGAATAGCCACTATTATCTGGCAAACTTTAGTCTTGGCCTTAGGCTCGATAGACCTTTCCAACTCACCAGACCCTCGTGACCAAGTCTACCAGCTACGATACACGGATCAATACCTTGATTCTTTACAAAATCAATAACCCCCTGCTTGGTCAATGGGTTAGCAACAAGTTCAGAATAAGCTTTTGACGGTATCAATCCCTCTTTGGCGAATTCATCGGCCTCTTTTTCTTTTTCTTGAACATTCGACAACGCCTTGTCATCGAATTCTATAAACCTGTCTTTCTTGCCATGTAATACAAGGTGGCCGATTTCGTGATACAGATTGAACCAGAATATGTCGGCCCACGGATAGTAAATGCTAAGTTGAATAAGAGGATTGTTTCCAACCCATCTTACTGCCGCACTAACTCCAGTCCCCGGAAAGTGAGGAGTGTAGACTAACCCAACACCGGCTCCATGTAACATTTCTGTCACTACCTTCGAGTATTCTTTTGCATTTTTTGTCGACAATGTCTTTAGGGTCGGCAGTAGTTCTTTTAATTTTATTTCCGAATATTC
>CAZZPF010000066.1:0-7061 GCA_964655515.1 uncultured Candidatus Saccharibacteria bacterium | reverse complement strand
AACCAAAACAACAAAAAACCCAGAAAGAACATTATGTCTAAACCAAAAAATACTCAAGCAACTGTAGCAAATGTAGCAAAAGGCGCTAATAGTAGTAGCGGCTCAACAAGCACGGCTGGTTTGAAACAGCAGAAGCCGGTAAAAACAGCTTCTTCTGCGAGCCCAGCACCAGTAGCAACGCCACCGCCAGTCATTCCGACGACACAACAGACATCAACACCTCCAACTCCGCCATTAATAGAAACACCAGAGCTAGTGCTTGAACCTGCACCTCCTGCTTCTTCGGCAAATGCTCAAAATCCTGTGACAGACGCACCAATCAATGATACTCCACCAGAAACAGTTGAATGGTACAAAAAACCATTGAACTGGTTGTGGATCGTCGTTATGGCATTGCTGTTTACTGCCATAGTCATGGCAATCAAAAATCATGGGCAGAATTCTGGCGGAGTAAATAATGCTGGTAATCCAGGAAAAATCACTACGGACAAAAGGTTTGAAGTGATTCCACCACCGGACAAGAGTAAAAATGTTGGAACTTCTGCTGATTTAAAACCAGTAATAAACCAACAGACAAACTCTCCAGCCACACAACCGATCATGCCATCAGCAATCGTTGCTCCACAGCCACAAGCACCGTTGATCAACATCAACGACAATCACGGTAAGATTATTATTAAAGTCAGTGGGCGTGGAGATTCTGGAAGTGGTTTCGGAGGTTTTGGTGGAGGTGGTTTAAACGCTGTTAAGGAAAAAGTGTTTCCGGAAGGATTCACCCCTGACAGTATGGAGGACATGCTGTCATTTGATTGTAAGCCAACTCTTGGAATGGAGTTAAAGGTAACGAAGTTCATACCGCCAGGTAATGGTGGGATTCGCTACCACACACCTATTGGCTGGGATACTCAGCTTGGCGTATGGGCCAATGATGCTGACTATGACATTGTTGTCAATGTCGGCAGTAGAGAACAGCCGAGGTGGATTAAGCCGAGTCGTGAGCATGAACGAAGAACACCGATTCGCTACGAGTCATACTGGATTCACTCCAAGATGGCAAGTAACGATATCAAGATTTTCTTCACACTCACGCCGTCACAATGAAAATGTGATGTAACGAAATCGAGGCAAGCTTAGCAAGCTTGCCTTATTTTTTTATATAAAACATTGACTTTATGTTTTAAATATGATAATGTGTTTAATGGAAATTGGGCTGTTTGAACTAATGAAAACAGTCATCCTTGACATTAACTTATCTCCTCTTTAGAAGAGGAGAGCAACCTAAAATCAAAATGAATGCGAATCGATCTAAGAAAAAAATCGACAACTTCACAATGGAAGCTATAAGCTTCTTTGTTATTGTGTGGTTGTTAATTGACATCCTACTTATGTACAGCTTCAACCAAGAATTCTGGCGAGCGCTTAAAATGAGTTTACTCTTTTGGAGTATAATTTATTTTTTGCTCTTGTTTAAACTCTTTTGGATAAATCCAGATGCAAACTACGCTGTGGTCCTGAAAGACAACTTCAAACCTCTTAGTAATCCAGTGAGTGATAAAGAAATGACAAATCCGCTTCTATTGCCAGCGAATCAGCGTGTTGTACCGGCTGGGTGGCATGGTAAAAGACCCTGGGAAATACCGATTGGTCCTGCAATTTTCCTCGGCAAAGCGACGATTGTCAATGAAACTGTAACGGTACTGGATTTAAAAAATGTACCTTATATCGTTCCCTACCAGTTTGTTATGAATCACCTTCCTGGAAAATATTTGCCAAGATCCTTAATTTCAAATGAGGAAGCAGCGAAAACTGCTTACATAAAGAGAGTTGAGGAAAAATTGCAAACTGATTTCCGTAAACAACCTGGAGAAGCTACAATCAGTAATATTGGTGTCTTTCGCGAAATGGCCAAAAATATATTTAGTGGACCGAATGTCGTGAGTGACTACGAAAAAGAGAATGGGTATTTTATCAGAACCGTGGAGATTGGTGCCATTAAACCTACACCGGAGGTTCAGACAGCCCTTCAAGCAGCAGAACTTAATAAATTGCGTAAAATAAGTATTGATGAGTTGGCTAAAACTTCTGGAACAAAAGAGGGTCGTTTCGCTACCAAAGCGGCTCTGGCCTTCGAAGGAGTTAATGTCAACTTTGTTGATATTGAGGGTCTAGAGAAAGCGTCAGGGAATGTTCACTTGGCCAACATTGGTGCGATAAGTGAGCTTACAGAAAAAAATCAAAAGAAAGGAAAGAAATAATATGGAAAAACCAAATGATCTGAAGTATTCTGTCACGAGTACGGGTATAAAACTAATCCCTCTATTAATATTCGTTATACTATTGGTATTGGGATTGATAAATAAACAACCATCGTCATCGCCCAAGAAGACCTTGAATAAGAGTCCTATCACTCGCATCATGACCATTACCAAGGAGAAATCTGATACCGTCATCATTACTGATGGCGGTCCGCAAGTGAAATTTTTGGTTGGTGCAATTGATGATGATGTTCCGTTTGTCTGCCACTACAATGGCGGTAAGGAACATAGTGACCAAGGAGGATGGGATGAGGAAATTCCTCCTAGACGTGATTGGAAAAGATTGAATTGGAAAGCAAAATTCACTGAGAATGTAGGTGTTGCAGTCTGTTTTAATCTAAGCACCGAAACATCACTGAAAAAAGCACAATTGAGTTACACGATAACTCCTTTGTAAAACAATTTCAAATCCATTGAGGGGACCAAAAGTCCCCTCTTTTTTATTATTCAATTAAATGGATCTGATACTCCAATGGTATTTGCAATCAAACGGATAATTCCATAAACAGAGATCATGATAATCATACCAACAATACCCCACAAAACACTATTTTGGGCATTTTTTCTCTTATCTGAATCCTCCGCACTTAATATCATCCCGAATATTCCCCAAATAAAAACCAAAAAGGCAAGTCCAAATAATACTGCAACAATGGGAGAAATTATATTGTCAGCAATTTTTCTGAATAAAGGAGAAATTACTGGATTTCTAGAAAGGATTTCTGAAAATGTTTGAGCATGAGCTACTTTAAATAAAGAGATCATACACTGATGTGCTAGTAGTTTGGAACTCCGGGTGGTCTAGGTAGCTGTAGCCTATTTATATCATTTGTAGGAACATTGTTTTGTGTCTTAAATGAGTTGGTGAGAAGATATACAAGTCCCCAAATAGAAAGAATAGCAAAGAGTCCTACAACACCCCAAAGGATAGCGAAGCCACCGGCCTTTCTTTTTTCTGGATCATTACTAGCTATTAGATAACGTACAATATTTACGATAATCCATACGACTGCAAGTGATATTGCTAGCTGTACTACTAAATTACCAATATTGGTTGCTTTTGCGGCAACACTATTGATGTCATTCAGTCCTTGTGCGGAAACTATAAACGGTGATGATGTTAATATAAATGCTATAAGTTTTTTCATGGGAAGATTATTACTAATAATTTACCTTATAAGTGTATCAACTAATGGATATACTAACAAATCAATATGTGGATAGTTTTTAGCAAGTTGTACCATTACATTGACCCCAACCACCGGGTGCATCATACAATCTAGGTGATGTAGGATTGCTAGAGCCATCATTTATGGGAGTAGTGTCCATGAGTTTAAGTCTATTTATATCAAGCGAAGCCACCGGCCTTTCTTTTTTCTGGATCATTACTAGCTATTAGATAACGTACAATACTTACGATAATCCATACAACAGCAAGTGATATTGCTAGCTGTACTATTAAATTACCAATATTGGTTGCTTTTGCGGCAACACTATTGATGTCATTCAGTCCTTGTGCGGAAACTATAAACGGTGATGATGTTAATATAAATGCTATAAGTTTTTTCATGGGAAGATTATTACTAAGGATTTTTCTAATATTGAATTGAGTTGCCTGGATTATTTGACGGATTAAACAAGGTTGGTGCATTCGGAGTAAAATTACTGCTATTATTGTTGTACATTGAACCTGGCTGACTATATTGAAGTCCGTCTGGCTTTAAATTCTTTATATAAGTATTCCAATCAAGAGTACTGGGAACTGTATTTGGTACACTATCATTGAGTTTCAGTGAATTTCGAACTATTGCCACTATTCCCCAAAAAGAAAGAATGATGAAAAACCCTATAATACTATACATAACATATAGACCCGCTTCCTTTTTATCCTTCTCTGTAAAAAAATATCTAAATATATTCCAAACAAACACAACCACAGCTAAACCTATTATCAAATATAGTGCGATATTTAAATAATCAATAATAAGTCCTGCTATATATTTTAGGTCTTTATTGTCTGCAAATGATATTAATGGAAATATACTGAATGAAATAGCTGTTAAAATTTTAATTATTTTTTTCATATTATTATTTTGATGAATCCCATAATTTACTGTCTACTACGCCCGCCGATGTAAGCGTGTTCTTAATCACATCAACAATAACCTTTGAGCTAATGAGTATTGCTGTGCCGATAACAGCATAGAGAAACCACATTTTTGCTTCCTTAAGCTTTGTATCGCTTCCCCTTGCCATGACAAACTTGAAGCCAACCCACAAGAACATCATTACCGCTACTATTACACCAATAAATATCATTAGATCGACTACAGAGAAAAGTAATGACTGAATATTTTTTGCCTTAAGTGGATTTTCAAGGGGGGTAATGGGGGTAGAATTATTTGGAGAAGTTACACCACTAGCTGGAGGTACAGAAATAACACCGCTTCCCGCAGGAACTGCATATAGAAAAGAAGAATTAAAAACAAACATCATTATGAATAGAAGTGGGATTACAATAGCTTTATATTTCATATTATCATTTACCAATTAATGTATTTGCACCTGAATTTGATTCTGTAAACCAATTTACTATAGTCGTAACGGCAAACCACGCTATAAGCATTATTATAAACCCAATTGCAACAGAAAGAAATATAGCTTTGGCCTGTTTTATCTTACTGTCTTGACCGGTCAAATATAAAAGTCCGCCATAGGCAAATAGTACTGTAGCAATGGGTATTGTTATAACAAATAACCAATTAATGATAAACTTAGTGGTATTTATTAAAGCACCGAAATCGCAAGGTACTTCACCTTGTTTTGTCACCACACCGTCGCATCTTACCAAACTTAAACCACCCTTTGAATATCGTTGGATAGTATCATTTTGAGCATATGAAATAAGGGGGGTTATTGAATAGTTTAATAGAAATATTAACAAAATTATAGTTATCTTTTTACTCATTGACTTTTTAATGAAATATCAAGCTCGTCACTCGCGTCTTTAATAGCATTTGATATATCTGCACTGCCACTTGTCACTGATTCAACTAAGTTAGTAAATATTCGATTTGATCTTGCGGTATCAATATCAAGCCAACCTTTTGAAATAAGTGCAGAATCTAGAAAAATTGCCATATATGGATCGGTGGATCCATTTGCTACTACATCGCGTCTCACTGAAGGCAAATAGATTAATTGATTTAAAACATTTAGTGAGTCGGGTGCTGTTAAAATGTTAAGTATTGTATAGGTTGAGGTGGGGTTTTTTGTACTACGAACAATAGAAAAAGCGTACATATTTGCATAAGTCACTCTGTTTTTTCCATTACGAGCTTGTGGTAATGGGGCCACATCAAAGTCAATATTCGGATTCTTCTGGCGAAGGTCAGTAAGCTCTGATGTAAAACCAAAATAAGTTGCTAAATTACCTGAAAGAAAAGTATTTTTTGAAGATGGGAGAGAACGATTCCATGAATATTGTTGATTTCTCGGATCGGAAAACTGAACAAAAAATGATAGGGCTGATGTTGAAAGTTTAGAGCCAGAAAATTGAGAGTCGCCGAGTACACTGTTAAGACCTGTATCTGAAAAGAGGGTTATGGGATTACCGGCTTGTAAAAAGAAAGTACTTAATATTTCTCGCGCGTGAGTAATATTTTGAAATTCCCCAAGTGCAATGGCACTTCGCCTAATGTTTGAATTAACATCTTTAATCGTAATCCTACTTATTATTTGAGAAAATTCGTCCCAGAAATGCGGATAAGTGACAAGACCAGCATTGGTAAAACTGTCACGGTTCCAATACATTACCAATGGATCAATAGTAAATGGAATCGCAAGTGTTCCTTGTCCGGTAAGATAGAGATTGGCTTGTGGAACATAAGTATTTTGAAAATCTCTTTGGGTTAATACTGTATTTGGAATTTGTATTATCTTGTCATAATAACGAAGTATTTCTTCTTGAGATATAAGAATTGCATCTGGACCTCTTCCCCTGGCAAGTTCTTGTATGAATTGTGAATTAAAATTAGATTTGGAAATTTCAGTATAATTCACATATATTGGTGTCACTCTTGTTGAATTAAGTTTCTGAAGTAGTGTTGTAAAGGTCGATTGAGGAAAAGTTCCCCATATCTCTATTGTGGGAAGTGTTGATTGAGAACTTTTGTTTTTATAAGTTGCAAAAAGAGCTACACCAAGAATAATACATACCACAAACACTGCTGTTAAAATTATTTGAAATCTACTCATGGTTTTTTAAAAATTATTCCATAATGGTGATCACCGGCATCAAAGGTTTTTTCTATTTGAAAACCGATTTTTTGAAAAAGACCTTGTGATTCTGAAGAAGGAATGTGGGTAGCTGGAGCAATTTTGCTATCTTCGCTCCAATCCACCACCAAAAGCTTTCCGCCAGACCTTAACAAGCGCTTGGTTTCCAAAGCCAAATTATCTCTGTCTTCTGGAGCAACTTGAAACAAAGTATTTGAAAGAATAATGCGGTCTGCTATAGCTTCACGGAGTTTGGTGCCACCTAACTTCTCAATATTTCCCCAAACCACCTCAATATTTCTAAGCCCTACCAATCCCGCAGAATTCTTTATTTTATTGAGCAAATCTTGCTGAACATCCACGGCATAAACCATACCCCGTATCCCTACTTTTTTTGCCGCTTCAATGGTATAGAAACCCGAGCCGGCGCCAAGGTCAACAACCTTCATTCCATCTGTTATACCTAGT
>CAZZPF010000065.1:0-6790 GCA_964655515.1 uncultured Candidatus Saccharibacteria bacterium | reverse complement strand
AAAGAAAAAGTTTTAGTTGCTTTAAATGATAATGTTCTGTCCAATCTTCTTGTTGAAAAATTAAAACAAGACGGTTATCGTCCATCCATTGCTCATGATGGAAAAGAAGCACTTCTAATAATGAAAAATTTGGAACCAGATCTTCTGCTTATAGATATTATTTTACCCGGTATGAGTGGATACGATGTATTGCATGAAAAAAGTTTTGATAGAATTATTACAAAAATTCCTGTAATAATTGTCTCAAATTCTGGCATACCTGTTGAAATGAAACGCATTCCGGCAACGCCAACAATGAAGGATTATATTATAAAGAGCCATGTAGAACCAGATGAAGTAATGGAAAAAATAGTCAAAGTATTTGGAAGAACATACGGTGCTCAAGGAACAGAACCCCGAATAAATACCAAAGCCATCGGTAAAAAAATTCTTTGGGTAGAAGATGATAAACTTTTAAGTACTATTTTATCAAAAAAATTTGAAAGCTTGGGATATATTTTAATGAAAGCAAAAGATGCCGATGAGACATATGCATTACTTGCCCAGGACACTCCAGATATCATTATTTTAGATATTTTATTACCGGAAGTAAGTGGTTTTGAAATACTGCAAAAAATTAAAATGGATGAAAATATCAGAAAAATTCCAGTCATTATACTTTCAAACCTTAGCAAACAAAGCGATATTGATAAAAGTAAAATGCTTGGAGCTCAAAAATTTATTGTAAAAGCGGCAGTATCCCTTGATGAAATCATAAAAGAGGTAGAGGTACTTACTCAATAATCATTACATTGTGTTTTTTGTTATGGTGTGATATCTTGAGAAAAGAAATGGAGGATAATTATGAGCAATGACATTCCAGACGCATTTTCTCTTGGATCTTTGGTTGGTGATAAAAAACCACGGCGCTACAATCATGGACAGATATGTAAATTTTGTCCAGCAATGCTAAGTCAATACAATAACACAGGAGTTTGCGCCCTTTGCACAAGTCGTTTAAAGAAAGGAGAGTACAATGGCAGAGAAACTCAAAAACTTGCCGGAGCCTCGCTTAATCCAATTAAACGACTGAAAATTGAGTGCAGAAAACCCCTTAAGGCTTCCAAAGTAAATCAAACGCCCCAGATCTGAGAATCTAGGGCGTTGCATTATATTCACGCTTTGTTATAGTTACCCCCTAAGGAACAATGTTCCGACATTTTGCATATATGTCAAAAAAAACTGATATTCAAAAACACATAAACGAGCGAGGAGACGAACAAATCATTGTAAAAGGAGCTAGAACCCACAATCTTAAAAACATCACAGTTGCTATGCCACGCAATAAAATGATAGCCATTACCGGACTTTCTGGTTCGGGTAAGTCTTCACTTGCCTTTGATACTATTTTTGCTGAAGGTCAGCGCCGTTATGTGGAATCACTTTCTTCATATGCTCGCCAATTTCTCCGCCAAATGCAAAAGCCGGATGTTGATGAAATTGTCGGTCTTTCCCCAGCTATTTCCATTGACCAAAAATCTCGTTCAAATAATCCCCGTTCTACAGTAGCAACTATTACTGAAATTTATGATTATCTTAGAATACTTTTTGCCCGCGTAGGTAAACCACACTGTTTGGTATGTGATCGTGAAATTCACCGTATTTCTAAAGAAGAAATACTTGAAACAATTATCAAACAAATAACAACCCACAATAAATCTGCTAAAAAAGTAATGGGAGTAGAAGTCAGTAGTCAAAAGGTAAAAATATATGCTCCGGTTATAGTGGGAAGAAAGGGGGAATACTATCAACTTTTATATGATTTGCTCGGTAAGGGTTATGATAGGGTGAAAATTGATGGGAAAATTATGCGGCTTCGCGAGCAAATTCTTCTTGATAAAAATAAGAAGCATGATATTGATGCACTGGTTGACGAATTATTTTTAAGTGAATTCAAAGATAAGAAGCAAAGTGAAAATGCCCATGAGCGGCTTTCAGAATCACTTGAAAAAGCTATAGAAGAAGCACAAGGACTGATAAAGATAGAATTTCAAAATAGCAATCAAAATAGTAGTACCACAGAAGAGAAACTTATGTCTGTAAAGTTCATGTGTCCCTATGACGGTTTTTCATATCCGGAAATAGAACCTAGATTGTTTTCATTTAATTCACCTTATGGTGCATGCACTACATGCAATGGTCTGGGAACAAAAGAATTTTTTAGTAATGAGATGTGTCCAACATGTAAAGGGGCTCGGCTTCGCGAGGAAGCATTGCATGTCATGATAGGTGGTAAAAATATTGTACATACTACGGCCATGTCTATTGAGCAAGCCAAAGTTTTTTTTGAAAGTTTAAAACTAACTGAAACGGAAAGAGAAATTGCCAAGGTTATTTTAAAAGAAATTGAGTCAAGATTGGAATTTATGATAAATGTCGGCATTGAATATCTGACCCTTGATCGCCGTGCCCACACGCTTTCTGGTGGGGAAGCCCAGCGCATCCGCCTTGCTTCCCAGCTCGGTTCCGGACTTGTGGGTGCGCTATATGTTCTGGACGAGCCAACTATAGGACTTCATCAAAAGGATAATGATCGTCTGATAAAAACCCTGACCAGTCTTCGTGATCTGGGTAATACCATTATCGTTGTTGAACATGATGAAGATACTATGTTTTGTTCAGATTACATTGTTGATATTGGTCTAGGAGCGGGAGTACATGGTGGAAGGGTTGTGGTTTCTGGATATATAGATGAACTTTTATCTGCTAAAGAAAATAAATCTGGCTCTCTTACCCTGGCTTATCTTCGTGGAGAAAAAAAGATTGATACTCCACATAAGCGTCGTCAGCCGAAAGCAAAAATAATGCTTCGTGGTGGCAATGTTTTTAATATTAAAAATATGAACATTGATATACCTCTGGGTTCTTTCAATACTATTACTGGTGTTTCCGGTTCAGGCAAGTCTTCATTAATGTATGAGATTTTATATAAAAATTTACAAGGACGATTGGAATTTAGACATCGCACCACTCAAATATTTAATTGTTCAAGCTTTACGGGAAGTGAATATATCAGCAGGGTTATTTTGATTGATCAATCACCCATAGGGCGTACTCCACGGTCAAATCCTGCCACGTACACCGGCGCGTGGCAGTATATTCGCGATATGTTTGCCACTTCGGCAGAAGCCCGGGCCAGAGGTTGGGGTCCTGGCCGATTTTCCTTCAATGTTAAAGGCGGTCGCTGTGAAGCTTGTCAAGGTCATGGAGAGATAGCAGTAGAAATGCATTTTTTACCAACTGTATATGTGCCATGCGAAGTATGTGGTGGTAAAAGATTCATGAAGGAAACTCTGGATGTTAAATTTAAAGGTAAAAATGTTCATGAAATACTTGAAATGACTGTTGAGGAGGCACTAACATTTTTTGAAGATATCCCTTCAATTTTTGATCGTATCTATACATTGAACGAAGTAGGACTTGGTTATCTCAAACTCGGCCAATCAGCCACCACTCTCTCTGGTGGTGAAGCACAGCGTGTGAAGATTTCTTCAGAGCTTTACCGCGCTCATTTGCAAAAAACTATTTACCTTTTAGATGAGCCGACTGTTGGTCTGCACTATGAGGATGTGAAAAAGCTTATAGAAATTCTTCAAAGACTTGTTGATAAAGGCAATACTGTCGTGGTTATTGAGCATAATCTAGACCTAATTAAAAATTCCGACTATGTCATTGATATTGGTCCTGAAGGCGGAGAGCGTGGCGGAAAAATAGTGGCAAAGGGCACACCTGAAGATATAGCAAGAAATGAGAAGTCCTATACGGGGATGTATTTGAAGAGAGTTTTGGGGAAATAAAAATAAATAAAAAAGGCGTCTCAAGGACGCCTACGAAACTATAGAAAATCAATCAGAAGAGCAATACCCCAACCAAGAAAAAAAAGAATAGCTAAAATTATAATTGGCCAACCAATGACTGCAACTGGTGTAAGCCAATGCAGTTTGTAGTCGCCGAGACTTTTAATTAATCTCATAATATCAAAAATTTATTGTTGCGGTTTTTCTACCAATACTGTACGCTCTTACTTATGAATAGTCAAGATTTCAAAAAACTCAATTTTCCACATAATCCCGGAGTTTATTTATTCAAAGATGCATCAAAAAAGATACTGTATATCGGTCGTGCAACATCTCTTTATGACCGCGTGCATAGTTATTTTGGCAATGATCTTATACAGACCCGCGGACCGTTACTTGTTGATATGGTTACAAAAGCCAAAACCGTTCTATTTACCGAAACCGATTCAGTACTTGAGGCCATCGTTCTTGAAAGTAATTTAATAAAGAAACATCAACCACATTTCAATACAAAAGAAAAGGACAATAAAAGCTATAACTATGTATTGATTACAGACGAAGAGTTTCCCAGAGTGATTATTGAAAGAGAAAGGTCATTGAATGTTTCCAAACTTAAAATCAAATATAAATTCGGCCCCTATCCTCAAGGTTCACTTTTACAAGATGCTCTGAAAATTATTAGAAAAATATTTCCATTTAGAGATGCCAAGGCCTTTATTCCGCATCAGGAATCGTTCTATCGTTCGCTCGGACTTTCTCCAGATACCAATTCTCTTGATGCAAAAAAAGATTATCAAAAAATCATCAGAAATTTGGTTTTATTTTTTCAAGGCAAGAAAAAACAATTAATCAAAACACTGGAAAAAGAAATGAATGCATATGCAAAGACCCAGAATTTTGAAGTAGCTCAAAAACTTAGAAATACCTTGCATGCACTTACTCATATACAAGATGTCTCTTTAATTAAAGCAGAAAAAGCTCATTTATTAGGGGGATTTAGAATTGAGGCTTATGACATAGCTCATATGTCAGGAAAAAATAATGTTGGAGTGATGACAGTAATAGTTGATGATGAATTACAAAAATCAGAATATAAGAAATTTAAAATTTCAAAGGATGAAAATAACGATACTGCTGGATTAAAAGAAATACTTACCCGCAGATTTATTCATACGGAATGGAAATATCCTGACCTCATTGTGATTGATGGGGGACTAGCCCAAATAAATTTGGCACAAGGTTTAATAAAAAACATTCCCATAGTAGCAGTTGTCAAAGATAATACTCACAAACCAAATCATTTTTTAGGTGATGAAGTATTGATTAAAACTCATATTAAGGCAATTCTTTTAGCAAATGCTGAAGCTCATCGCTTTGCCACTGCTTACCATAAAAAGCTTAGAGATAAGAATTTTTTATTGTATAATTAGGACATGCACAGAATCAGAGTGGGAGTTCTTAGAGGAGGACCTAGTAACGAATATGAAATTTCTCTTAAAACGGGAGCAACGGTTTTGAGCAATCTAGAACAGGAAAAATATAATCCTAGAGATATTTTTATTGATAGAGAAGGCAATTGGCATGTCAGTGGTAGACAGATCAAGCCACATGATGCACTGAATGATATTGATGTAGTGTTTAACGCTCTGCACGGACATTATGGAGAAGACGGTAAGGTTCAACATTTGCTAGAGGTTTCAGGAATTCCTTTTACTGGCTCTGGCTCTTTTGCTTCGGCTATTAGTATGAATAAATTATTGTCAAAAGACATTTATAAAAAAGAAAAAATAAAAACTCCAAGATTCAAGATTATTGAGTCAATAAGTAAAATTAAAGAGGGAATTCTTGATTTAATTAAAGCATTTTCACTACCAGTGATTGTTAAGCCCGTATCTAGTGGCTCTTCTGTAGGTATTACTATCGTTCAAAATTTTCCATCTTTTGAATGGGCTATTAGACACGCATTTGAACATGATAACACAGTGTTCATAGAAGAGTTTATTAAAGGAAAAGAAGCAAGTTGTGGCGTTATAAACAATTTTCGTAACCAAGAATATTATGCTTTGCCACCTATAGAGATACAACCACATGAAGGTAGGTTTTTTGATTATGAGGCCAAATATAAAGGTAAATCAAATGAAATTGTCCCAGGGAATTTCACTCAAGCCGAAAAAAAAGAAATTGAAAGATTGGCTATTTTAGCACATCAAGCTTTAGGTTTAAGACACTATTCCCGCTCTGATTTTATTATTCACCCACAGCGAGGCATCTTTATTCTTGAATCAAATACTTTGCCCGGACTGACCGAAGAATCTCTCATTCCAAAATCATTACAAGCTGTTGGTTCACCATTACCACATTTTCTAGATCATATTATTCAACTTGCTTTAAGTGAAAAATAGGTTAGAATAATTTCAAGCAAAATTCGATAAATTACTTGCGCTCGGAAGCTCTTTTATTTGTTCGCTAGCTCAAAATAAAAGACCTCCTCACCGCAATTTATCTGAATTTTGCAAACTTTTTAAATGGGCCCGTAGCTGTTTTGGTAGGTATAGGAAAGAGGGTTTGTTTTGGAAAAGAGTTTAAAAATAAATAATGGGCCCGTAGCTGTTTTGGTAGGTATAGGAAAGAGGGTTTGTTTTGGAAAAGAGTTTAAAAATAAATAATGGGCCCGTAGCTCAGTTGGTAGAGCAATCGCTTTGCAAGCGAAAGGTCAGGAGTTCGAATCTCCTCGGGTCCACCAAATTTGATTTGCCGAAGAAGTTGCCTCGGGGCTTTGTCAGGTACCCCGTTTCTTAGACACCTTTCCTCTCTTGACTTGTATTGTATGTGCTGGGCGTGAACAAAGCATTGTGAAAGAAGCGAAAGTCGACCGCTTCTCAACGACTAATAGTTGTGGTATGATATTTACATATGAAAAATCAAAACAAAGGTTTTATTGTCCCCGTCCTTAT
>CAZZPF010000064.1:0-5655 GCA_964655515.1 uncultured Candidatus Saccharibacteria bacterium | reverse complement strand
TCGTGAAGAATTTGCTTGAACCGTTGAATTGCGCGTCAATCAAGTTGCCCGTGTAACTAGAAGCCGTTGATGAGAGAATCGTGCCGCCATAGGTGTTGACAACACCTGCGCCAAGACCGCCAGTCGTATAAACATTGCCAGAAACAGAAAGTGTCGTCGCTGGGCTAGTCGTGCCGATGCCTACACTTCCTGCAGAAGTTGCAAAGTATGCTGAGCCAGATGAGGTGATGGCCGTAGTGCTTGCATATGGAAAAGTAGAAGCGGTAGAAGTAGTGGCGGTGAAGTATCCCGCAAGAGCAGAATTACCTAAAGCAGATGAGCCCTCAATAGACAGTGTTGCATAGGGTGAGCTCGTGCCAACACCGATGTTGCCTAGAGTATAGGAAAGATTTGACCCCGTCTTTGTCCAATAATTACTAGAAGCGGTCAAAGTAGTAGAAGCAGAAATATAAGAAGAAACTCTAGAATCAGTGTAATAGAGACTGGTTCCTTCAGAAATGTTGGTGGTGGTCAAAGCAGAGATGCGATCACCGATAGAGGTAGAGAGACTATTTAAAGACCTTCCCGTGGAATCTCCGATGTTGCCCACTTGGCGTGAAAGAAAATCATGATTGACCGGCGAGTTTAGAAATAATGGAGAGGAGGGAGAGATAGTTGGAGATGCTGAAATTGGATAGGTATAGTAAGAATTGTAAATTTTATTGATGATGGTGGGAGTAGTAGAATTTCTTACAACTTGAGATGAAGATTGAGGAGTAGAAGAAGATATGAATGTTGATAATGGTGGAGGTGGTAAAGAAAAAGTTGGAGATGAGGAAGGTGAAGGAGATGGGGATGAAAAAAGATATGAAAGAAAACTACCAACAGAATGAGTGACATTTGTAAAACCTTTAGAAAAATAATCTTTGAGAAAAGTCGGATATGATGCTATAACTTCTGCGGGGTTAGTAGAAGTCATGGAGTAATGTTTTATGCTATCCATAGATGATACGAACGAAACTATGCCCACTAAACAAGCGATTAGGGCATATGAAAATAATTTTTTTCTTGAGTCGGTTGGATCGGGTAAAACAGAAGGTGTGGGTGCATTACCGGATGCTATTGACAAATATTGAGGAATGAATTTCTTTAATTCAGGAAGAAACGGCTCTGGAATAGATTTTGGAATAGATTTTTCAGATAATAGTTGTTGATGTACAAGTAGAGACTCTTCTGTCATAAACCATGTGCGTCCAACAATTCTACAATCAAGTTTTCCTGCACGACAAAGTTGTCCAATATAGTCTGTAGTATAGCCACTCAAGAGCGCAGCTCGTTTAACCGAGATGTAATTTTTGCCTTCTATTGTGAGAGAATATTTCATGTTCTATTACACTTAAAGTATACTCTATGTTTAGTATTTTTTATTAAAAAAACTGTGGATAAAGTTAGGGTATTGAAAAAAGAAAATTGATTTTGCCAATTTGCCTCTAAAATGACTTATGGAACCCAATTTGATAAGATTTGATAACAATATTTGAAACGCTAAAACAAAGGGGTATAAAAAATGCTTAAAAATGCTCACAAAGAATTATAGAAAATTATTTATTCAAACATAGTTTTTCAGAACCTTACTAATGTTCATAAATGATTACTTGACATTATGAAATATGTTATAATGTCCATTAAGGTTTAATAATAAATATAAATATGGAAAATAAATACATAACAATCAAACAAGCGGCAAAAATTCTAGGCGTTTCTGCGCTTACCCTAAGAAATTGGGATAATAGTGGCAAATTCCCCGCAGGCAGACACCCTATTAGTAATTATAGGGTTTATAAGGTTGCTGATGTTGAAAAGATACTATCAGATATTGAGATCAGTAGAAACAGCCCAAGACCGTCAAAAAATACTGTAAAGAATGAAAAAACTGATGCAAAAAAACTGATGGTTAGACATTTACCTTAAAGACTCTATGATTATTTTTTTAAGTAGTTCTGGGTTGGCTGAGCCATTGCTTGCTTTCATTCCTTGTCCAATAAGAAATTGTAGCGCAGTTAGTTTGCCTTTTTTATAATCATCTACTACTGATTTATTTTCTACAATAATTTTCTCAATAATCTTTTTTATTGCTTCTTCGTCACTTTTCTGAATTAAATTATTTTTTTGGGCAATTTCATTCGGATCCTTATTTTCTCTAATCATAATTGCTAGTACATCCTTTGCCCCTCTTGAAGAAAGTTTTTCTTCATTTATCATAATCATTAGTTTTGAAAAATTTTTGGGATCTATTATATTTATTTTATTATTTTGCTTTTTTATTAGACCAAGATAATCAGTAAGAATGTAGTTTATTGATAATTTTATTATTTTAGAATTATCCTTTATAACCTCCTCAAAATATTTTGCCACCTCTGGTGAATCAATAAAGACTGCTGTCTCTTTTTCTGTCATCTTAAAATCTTTCTTATATCTATGTCTTTTTTCCCATGGTAATTCTGGTAGGTCTTTTATAATCTCTTGCCTGCTAAATTCCTTTAGTTCATCTACTTTTAATTTTGGAATATCGGGGTCTGGAAAGTATCTATAATCGTGTGAGCTTTCTTTCTTACGCTGTAAAAATGTTTTGCCAGCATTTTCATCCCAACCCCTTGTTTCTTGAACTATCTTTTGTGCTTTTTCTAAAAGTTCTGTCTGTCTGTCAATTTCATATGTAATGGCTTTTTCTACCGCCTTGAATGAATTGAGATTTTTTATTTCAGTCTTTATTCCTAATTTGTCTTGATCAGCGCTTACAGAAATATTCGCTTCTACTCTCATTTCTCCTTTTTCCATATTTGCCTCCCCTACTCCAAGATAGCATAGTAACAATTTCAATTCTTTAGCAAATATAACGGCGGTCTGTGCATCTCGTATCACCGGGTCGGTCACAAGCTCCAAGAGTGGTACACCGGCTCTATTAAAGTTTATTAAACTTTTCTGATGTGTATCATGCGTGGATTGAGCTGTGTCTTCTTATAGATGAATACGGGTAATTTTCACACCAGCCATTTCTCCCCCTAAAACAAGAGGATGTTTATACTGGCTTATCTGATAGCCCTTTGGAATGTCAGGATAGAAATAGTTTTTTCTATCCCACTCTGTGAACTTGGCTATATTACCCTTTACTGCATAACCAATCTTTAGAACATCTTTAATGGCTTGTTTATTTAAGACAGGAAGAGCCCCTGGATGAGCCATACAAATGGGACAAATATTGATATTTGGTCTTTTTTCATTGGGATCATTCTTGCAAGAACAAAACATTTTTGATGCTGTTTTCAATTCAGCATGTATTTCTAGACCAATGGTGGATATATATTTCATTTTAATTTTTTAACAAGTTGATCTAAAAGAGTTTTTATAGATGCATCATCAAGAATAGTTACAAGCAGAATGTCTTTATTATACTTCTTTAAAGATTTCTTTGCTTTTTCTATTGCCTTTTGACCAATGATATCTGTTTTTGTCAAAATAATGGTTTCCTCTTTTTCATCCAATCCATGTCCATATTGAGCAAGTTCCTTATTTACAGTTTTATAAGCTTTAATAACATCCTCATTTTCAAGAGAAACTAAATGAAGAATTCTACGGGTTCTTTTTATATGTCTAAGAAATTTATGTCCAAGTCCCTTACCTTGTGATGCGCCTTCTATAAGACCGGGAATATCGGCAAGAATAAAGCCACCGGGAAGTGCCCCGAGATTTGGTTCAAGTGTGGTAAAGGCATAACTTCCCACTTCTGCATGAGCATTGGTTAGAGCATTGAGTAAACTTGATTTACCAGCATTGGGAAGACCTACAAATCCCGCGTCTGCCACAAGTTCAAGTTCAATATGAAAATCAGCTTGTTCTCCATCCTTTCCCGCAGTCCATTCTTTCGGAGTAGTATTTGTTGAACCCTTAAAATGTTCATTGCCTAGTCCGCCACGACCACCCTTCAAAATACAAACTTTTTGACCATCATGGATTAAATTAAATTGTCTATTGGTTCTACTGTCTGTGACCACGGATCCAATGGGAATATCAATGAAAAGATCAGCGCCATCTTTTCCATGCATACTATTTCTCATTCCATCTTGCCCTTTTTGCGCTTCAAATGCTTTTGTATTTCTATATCGTGCAAGAATTGCCAGATCACGAATGGCTCTGACATAAACATCACCGCCCTTTCCGCCATTACCTCCCGATGCACCGGCCAGTTCCCTGCCTCTTTCGTGTCGCCAACGCACAACGCCAGTGCCTCCGTCTCCAGCTTTAATATGAAATGTTAAGTCATCTATGAATGCCATACTGTATTATTCTAAATTGATACAGGCACTCTATCATTATCTATTGGTCTTGTAAATTTCTAGCAAAGCGAATAAAAGAGCCACTATTAAAGGGCCAGCTATAAATCCAATAGGACCAAAGAATACGAGACCTCCCATTACTGAAAGCAGAATGAGAAATGGATGAATATTAACTCCTCTATTTATAAGTATTGGTCCAAGATAATTATCAATCAATCCAACCGCTACCATTCCCCAAATCAATAGTCCTAGAGCATGAAGCTCGGTGCTTGTGAAAAATAGATATATAATACCGGGCACCAGAACAAGTGAAGTACCTATACCTGGAATAAGTGCCGCTACTACAGCAAAGCTACCCCAAAGCGCAGGATTAGGAATACCAAAAATATAGAAACCGATACCAGTGAGTATGCCTTGTATTACGCTTACAACCAAAGAACCAGCCACAACTGATCTTATGGCTTGTTTAATTTTTGCGAAAATTTTTTCATCGTGATTATCTGCCAATGGACTAATAGCTATCAAGTGTTCTTTGAACTTTCCGCCATCGCGAAGCATATAGAAAAGGGCAAAAAGCATAATAAATATTTGCAAAGCAAGTTTGGTAACACTAGAAAAAATGGTATCAAGATTGGCAAATGACCATTCCAGAAAATTTTGAATGTAGGTTGTTACATTCAAAGAATCAAAGTTATATATCGGCAGGACATCAAGAACCGCTGTTGAAAACGACTTTGATAATGAATTTAGAACTTGAATTATTTGTGATCTTTGACCTTCGTCTGTTAAACTGAAATATAAATTTTGGCTTTCTATATAAATTTGTTTACCAAGAAAAACTAGGGGGGTTATAACCAAAATAGCTATAATTAAAAGTGTAATAAAAGCAGAAAATGAACTGGCTTGATTTCCTCTTGAAAAGATTTTTGAAATCCATTTGTGGAGCGGTCTGAATATAACTGAAAAAACTAATGCCAAAAGAAGTGCAGTTAGATATGGATAAAAGATCAGAACAGTAAGAATAACAACACCAATCAATATTACCAAGAAGAAATAATGTTGAGTTTTATTTTCCATGCTATTTATTTGTTTTCATTATTGCACAAATGGCAAAAGAATCAAAGTATTTTTGCAAACCTTTTAAAGTAGTTCCGTATTCTTTTCCCGCCACCCCCATAGGGAAAAGTAATTATCCATCTATTTCCCATGACACTTTTTATATTTCTTATCTGAACCACAGGGGCATGGATCGTTTCTGCCAACTTCGGGTTTCTTGCTTGCTGGCACGCCGTCTGAAACATTTCCCTTTGCACTACCATCTCCACCACCAATTGTCTGTGCT
>CAZZPF010000063.1:0-2887 GCA_964655515.1 uncultured Candidatus Saccharibacteria bacterium | reverse complement strand
GAAGTGTAAGCGTCTATCAAAACTACATTCACACCACCTACTATATTTCTTGCTTCGTCTATTTGTTCAATAGCAGCATCTAATATATTGTTTCCATCCTATCTTAGACAATACTTAATCAAAACCGCTTGAGTCAAAACTTTTTTTCATTGTTAGTAGTGCCAACCATACTCGAAATTATTTTTTAAACTCTAAGTAACTAAGACTATAAAAGATGTCAATAGATAACTATTTATACAATTAGAGTATATAAGTAACTAAGACCAAAACCAAAGAGGGGATCAACATTTTTCTATCAAAAAGACCCAGAAAAGGAATTGCATATTATTTAGTAGATAGAACCTACAAAGAACAGGGGAAACTCAAACATGAGACTATGCTATATTTGGGGCGTTTAGACAACCTTACCAGAGAAGGAAAAATCGAACTTGAAAAAAAGCTTAAAGAGTTAAAAGAACCAAAGCTCTTAGACTCATTTTATCGCGAAATAAACCAGCTTGGATACAAAGAAAGCCTTTATGTAATAGATGATATCAGCATCAAAGAAGTACTGGATTTTGGGGATATAGCGGCACAACATAAGATATTCGAAAAGCTGGATATATGTGAGATCATAAACAAATATTCTACAAAAGGTGGAGGAACAATTGATGTGGGACGCTTAGCTGAAATCATGGCAATAAACAGGAATTGTGACCCTTGCAGCAGACGAAAATTACCAGCATGGTTCGAAACAACAGTTCTTCCGATCTTGCTTAACATCAAACCATCTGAAGTAAACGACAAACTATTCTTAAGAACATTCCCCTATCTACAAGAAAAAACAACAATACCCATTCAAAAAGAGATATATGACAAAATAACACAAACACTTGGCATTAAAACCGAAAAAATCTATTATGATATCACTTCATCGTATTTTGAGGGAAAATGTTGTCCTCTCTCGAAATATGGCTATAACAGAGATGAGATAAAAAACAAAGTACAGATCGTTATGGGTCTTGTTGTAGATCAAGATGGAATTCTGATAACTCATACTGTCCATCCTGGAAATACGGCAGATGTTAAAACTGTTGATTCTATGAACATGCGTCTTCGGAATACTTTTGGGATAGATAATAGCATTCTGGTTGTGGACAGGGGAATGATCTCAACAAAAAATGTGAAACAACTGGATATAAATATGCAGCCTTATGTGTTCGCGCTTAAACTCAAAAATCAAGAAAAAGAAATTATCGATGCGCTTCGTGAGAATTTGAAACCGATCGATGATAATACTTCATTAGCTGAAATAATGTTGGTAGATAATAGCAGAAGAAAAAAATATGTTGTCGGTTATAGCAAGGATATTGGGAAATTGAGTGCTGAGGGATTCGAAGTCAGGTTAAAGCGAGTTGAGGAAAAGTTACAAAACATAAAGTCTGATATCGATAGTGGTAAACGTAAATTTACAGACAGACAAAAAAATAACATTTCACGCATGTTGAAAACTGAAAAAGTCGATAAATTCATAAAACCGGAGTTTAATGATGTTGGTTTTACTTTTGAAAGAGTAACTGAAACTATTGAGAAATCCAGGAAATACGAAGGTGTTTTCCTTCTCTCAACTACGGAAATTGATTTGAAAGGAGAGGATATTCTAAAAATATATAGAGAAAAAGATATTATAGAAAAGGCTTTTCGAACGATAAAATCAGAAATCGAAATGAGACCTTTTTTCTTGAGTTCTGAAACAAGTGTGACCGGTTATGTTTTCATCTGTGCTCTGGCTTACCAGATCAGATCGGTTTTGAAATTCCATATGAAAAAATGTAATTCGCAAATGAGTATGACGGAGGCTTTTGAGATATTGGATAAATACAAGGTAGTTAAGATTGCTGTTGAGGAAAGGGGTGTTCAGGTTTTTAGGAAAGTAGCCATTGCAGGGCAGAAGGCTATCGATGTAATCAATTGCTTCGATTTAGAGTCGGAGTTCGAGAAGGTTTCTTGCTTAAATAGTGTCTAAGACAGGTTAAATGCTTTTTCACATAAAGTTTTTATCTCTTCTTTTCCAAGTATATCATGTCTATATTTCGGACTGAATACGATATGGAAACTTGATTCTCCATGGCAATGGCTATACGACTTGGTTTTCATATTTTGCTTCTCCTCCGAGATAGGCAAAGCTAAATCGGTTTGTTTGGGGAGCGACAACTCCCCAATACCAATGATGCAAAAACGTTAAAAAAAGGTTACGTCTTTAGGCTGACCACTGCCTGGAAGGCAGTGGTATAGACGGGAGAATCAATACTGATTTTAGCATGGGAAAGTTATATCCGAATATACACAAATAAGTGCTTTTTGATGGTGCAAGTGTCTATCGAAGAAATTAAAAAAAAGGCAGAGCGATTCGAATCCCAGTATAATAAATTAAAACAGGAATTCAAAGACTATATCGAGAACAGCAGAAAAAACGAAGAGAAAAAAAGGCATGAAATAAAGACCGATTTTTCTAAAAGATTGCTTGTAGTTGCGGATTCCTTGAACCGCATATCTGGATCGGACAATGAAACGCCCTGCGAACTGGTAAAAAATTATTCAGAGAATACCAGAGTGAATATTGAAGCGGTTTATAACCAGATGCTTACTGCATCGGGTCTTAGCCGGATAGAACCAAAACCTGGTGAAAAATTCGATGAGCAAAAGCATATAGCAGTTGGAGTGGAATACGGATCAGCATATCCAGACAATACTATTTTCAGGGTAATCAGGAGAGGATACCTGCTTGAAAATAATGTGGTTCGCCCGGCTGAAGTAATTGTCATGAAAAATCCTGCAGGGCAAAAGGTAATCAAACCAGGCATTTTGGATCGCTTACTTGGGTGGGTTAAACCCAGGTTCATATTCG
>CAZZPF010000062.1:0-7796 GCA_964655515.1 uncultured Candidatus Saccharibacteria bacterium | reverse complement strand
CCGGGCTGCTTTTCACCTTTCCCTCACGGTACTAGTTCACTATCGGTCTTCTAGAATATTTAGCCTTAGCGGTTAGTTCCGCCAGATTCCCCCGAGCCATTCGTGTCTCGAGGTACTCAAGAATGAGAACAAAAAAGATCTTTTGATTTCAACTACAGGGCTATCACCTTCTGGGGCCAAGCTTTCCAGCTTGTTCTTCTATCAAAAAATTTTGTAACTTTTCTGCCATAAATGGCACGCTCTCACCTTACTACCCCCAACCTTAATCGCACAGAAAGACTTGCGTCCCACTGTACGATTAAGGTTGAGTTTGGGCTTTTCCGCTTTCGCTCGCCGCTACTTACGAAATTCTTATTAGTTTCTATTCCTCCAGGTACTGAAATGTTTTACTTCCCTGGGTATGCATTGAAATGTCAAGCATTTCAATTCTGACGCGGTGATTGCTCACTGGTCAGAGGGTTTCCCCATTCGGAGATTTTCGGATCAAAGGTTGCTAGGCACCTCCCCGAAACATATCGTCGCCACGCCACGTCCTTCATCGCTTCTTAGAAGCCTAGGCATCCACCATATGCTCTTAAATTTCCCATTAGGAAATCTAAAAACCACAATTATTTGTCTACAACTTACAACATGTGGAAAATTGGGCAAAACCCTTGCGTTCGCGCGAGCCTTTTTTATTTTTACGCTTTCGCTAGAAAATAAAAAATCTCACGCTCACCGGTTTTTGCCTAGATTTTCCTACATTACCTTTACTTATTTCCAGAACGATCTCCTGATTGTTGAAACCGTTCTGGTATTTAATTGTCAAAGTATCAATCGTTCGGTAATTCTTGCTTTTCAGCTTGAATTTTTACAAAAAAACCGCTTTTTAGCGGACAATTCTAACACTATTTAATAAGCGTCAGTTATTGCCGTTTAAAATTAAAGTTTTTTATCATATTCAGTAGTAAAGACAGTATATATGAAGCAAAAATATTGTCAACAAAAAGGCGATAATTTGGGGAAAAGAGGTGGGGAAGGTGGAAAACTAAGGTTAATTAGTATATTACTTATTTACTTTTTCTTAATAAATAGACTGATAATAAATAGAATTATACCTATGAGAATAAGTGGTGCACCAACAAACATTGCTCCGTAGCCTCCCCCTAGACCATCACCAGATAGAGACACATACAAAGCACTGCCAAAAAATATGTATGCAATTAAACCTATGCAAAAAATTATTATTGATATCTGTTTCATAATTAAATTATACCACAACTCACCTCCTCGCCCATTTACGCCATTCCTTCTTATCTATCTTTGACTGTCGTATCATAGTTTCAAGTGTTCTCGGTACAAAACTTTTTGATCCATGAAAATTTATTTCCACAACATCATCAGTAATACGATGCTTCCAAGCTTCATGAGAACCTTTACGTTGTTCAAGAAATTCGAAATCGTTTTCTTTTAGAAATGCAACTACATCTTTATAAGACCAGTTGAATAATCCATTTGGCATTATTAAGCAAATCGAGTGGTTAGAGAACTTTGATAAGGAGAAACAATCAAACTATTTGTATTCATTAATGATGGATTTTTTATTTTCTTAGCAGTCTCAAAATACTTTTTCCAATATTCCTCTGGAGCATATCTATTAAGTAATTTGTCTGAGAGATTATTTTTTATAACTACCTCCAAGTGAAGCTCTGCTGCCTCTCTAATACTTCTCATAAGTTCGCTTGGATTATTTCCTTCTTCAACAATGTCAAAAGTAAGACAAACCCCAACAAAAGATTTACCTTCTTTATAGACAAGCAACTCAATTACCCCCTTTTCTTTGGTGTTTTTTGGACGTCGTATATTCATAATCATTTACATTATATCACAATAAATAATTTAGCAAATAAAAAGAAAAAGCACCCTTCATCAATGAGTGCCTTTTCACAATATATTGTATTAATATTGTATCAAAACAAATTCCCCTCTGTCAAACCTTACTCCTTATCACTCACAGCGTGAATTGTCTTCTCAAGCATGCGTCCGGCAACTTCCTTGCCACCAAGACCAAATGAAAGTCCTGTAGCAATAGCGGCCGCAACAACGATACCCATAAACAATGTCTGAATGAGAGCTGGAGCAATTCCTAAATGGAATAATGCTGTAAGAATAGCAAATATCCAGATTGCCCATTTTGTAATACTACCTAGAAGTCCTGCGGATTTTACATGTGCTGCTCGAGCAGATGCCACAACAACTTTCTGCATAGCATCAGCAATAACCACTGCCACCATAAGAACTAAAACAGCTACGATAACTTGAGGAAGATAAGAAAGTACAACATCCTTAAGGAATGAATTGACTTGACTTAAACCTAGAATATCAAACGAAGCTATAAGAAAAACAACAATAACAAACCATCTAACAAGTACACCAACAAATCTACCTGAATTAAGTTTATATCCTGAGCGCTCTACTACATCTTCAAGACCCGCGCTTTTCAAGGCCGCATCAAGTTTAAATGCCCTGAATAAACCCTCAACAAGCTTCTCCACAAGTGCGGCTAGTACCCAACCAATTGCGAAAATAATAATCGCAATTATTAATGTAGGCACAAAACTTGCTACTCCATACCAGATTCCTTGTAAAGACTGCGTGAACACTGATCCCCAATTTTCTACTAACATCATAAATGTTATTAATTAGAACTAATAATTAAAACGATTAATGTATTAATTATAGCACGATAAAAAGTCTAGCTAGTACAGACTGTGGACAAAATGTGTTCACCCAAAATCGCTTTAGGAAGCTTATTTTTCGTCAATTTCTAGTTTATTTAGGAGTGTTGTATGTGGAAAATCAAAAATATCTCTTATTAGGCGGTCATGTATACTATAGCGATATTCAAAATCGCTTGCTTCAAATGCAGAATAGGCTATTTCCCTGCCTACTTCGGCTTCTATAGATTTTACAACATGGTCAAGTTTAGTGAAATTGATATTATCACCAACTATTAGAAGGTCTACCCTGGTATCCCACTCCTGAATAAATATGCCTGAAGCAATAAAAAGCTTAATTTTCCCAACACCTACAAATTTTTTGAGTAATGATTCGTCAGCATGAAGACTAACTATGATGAGAAGGTTTTGTAATGCTAGAAGATAAGGAAACTTTTGGTCAATAAAATAACCGGTATCGTTGATTTTGTGAACGCGTATCTTTCTCTTTTTTTGGGTTTTAGAATGAATTTCACGAATAATTGGTCGCTTTTTAACAAGACCTATTTGCATAAGCTCGGCTAATTCTCTCTTAACTTCTCTTTTATTGCTTTTTGTTTTTTGAATAAGATCTGAAATAGCATAGGCATTGTCTTGATTAAAAAGAAAAAGACGCATTAATCTTACTTTTGTGCTATTTCCGAATAGTTTCGCCAGAATTTCCATATTTGTATACTAACAAAAAACTAGCTTAATGTCAGGCAAGTTCTTTTTATACTATTTAATCTATTTATATTCAACTTTACCACCAGCTTCTTCAATTTTCTTTTTCAAAGCATCTGCATCTTCTTTTTTCATATTGTCCTTAATAAGAATAGGCGCACCATCAACAAGATCTTTTGCTTCCTTAAGACCAAGTGCCAGTACTTCTTTTATTACTTTGATGACAGCAATTTTTTGATCACCAACTGCAGAAAGATGTATATTGACTGTGCTCTTTTCTTCGGAAGCTACCACACCTGCTGTTGGGGTTGCTATTGCAACTGCCACTGCTGACACACCGAATTTCTTCTCAAGAAGTTTTACTAATTCATTGAGATCTAATACTGACATCTTTTCAACTGATTCAACAATTGACTTAAATTTTGCTGGTATTTCTACTGTTTCCATTTTTGTGATTTTTTAATTTAATTATTAATAATTTGAAAAATCTAGATAAAGTCCGGTGAGGAAGTCTTTTATTTTTCGCTTGCGAACAAATAAAAGAGCTTCCGAGCGCAAGCGACTTTATCAGATTTTTCAAGATACAAACCTAAGCTGTTTTCTTCTTTGCAATCTGATCAAGTGCCATAACAAAACCTTGTATTGGCGAATTTATAACATTAACAAACATTGCTTGGAGAGTTTTCTGTGAAGGAATGAGAGCAATATCCATCATTTCTGCCTGATTTATGAACTTTCCCTGAAAAACTCCTCCGAGAATAGTAATACTGTCTTTGAGCTTTTTCTGGAATTCATAAACTTCGCGCGCCGGAGCTACTAGGTCATTTCCGTAAGCCAAACCAAGCTCACCTGGAAGCTCTGGGAAAGTGCCCTCAATTTTATTCTTTTCAAAAGCTTTTTTGGTTAAAGATTTTTTGGAAACAAAAAATCCTACACTTTGGCTTTTAAGTTTTCGGCGTATTTGCGTAGCATCTCCCACTTTTAGTTTGTGAAAGTTTACGAAAACTAGAGATTGTGCACCTTTGATTATTTTCTCAACTTTCTCCACTATCTCTTTTTTCTGTAATTTTGTGCGTGCCATGTATAGCGAGATTCTTTAATGCGCACAAGCACTTTTTTCTTCAATATGTTTCAGAAAAAAGTCTTCTGCGCTTACGAATCTCGATTACGATAAAACTGATAAATAAAAACGACCTTTGTAATAAGGTATAGAATACCTCGGAAGGACTTATGGTCGCCTTCTGTCTATGGCCTTATACTCTAAAACTATCACAAAGATGCGTTAATAGTCAATTAATTTAAATTTGATTCAACTTCAGCTAGAAGTCTGCCAAACATGCTTAGAAGAGCTTGCTTCTGCGAATCAGTCAATGATTTTTTCTTGAATTTCTTGTCAGCTATTTTCTTGGCTATCCTTTCAATCTTTTTTAGGTGTTTTTTACTTGCCAATTTCTCAATTTTATCAATTTTATTTAGCCACAATGTCTCATCTTTAGGTGAAAGTTTTAGTGCAATAATGACTTTTCTCATAGATTCCAAATAAGTTGAGAGGTCTGCAATCCTATCCGTACTTGATGCCTGAAGATACTCTGCTGAATGATTTACGAGATCAGTAGTACCATCCCCGTCAACATCCATAAGCATCATGGAAGATGTGGCAAATCCTGAAGTACTTGTAGATATAATCATATCTGCATTCATGAGTGTAGTAACAGGCATTTCGTCAAATGTCGTGGATGCAATGACTTTATCAAATTGTTCTATGCTTGCATCAGCAGAAAATACTCCAGTATCTGTACCTTTTAGAGATATTTGATAATTCCCATCATAAGGAATCCTGACCATCTTGATTCTGCCGAAATCTCCATAGTAACCGTGCGGAATATTATTCTCATAAGGCTTAAGATCCCGACCAATTACTGGATTTTCTATTGGGCCTGTATGATTGCCCTCACTATCATATATATTTATATCAACCGGCGAATATATCTTTATTGTCAGCCAACGATCTGTATCTATAGGCTCGGTAGTCGTAAAATATTTTTTATACCCATTATCAGGGTCTTTTCCTGAAATAGAATTCATAAGGAGACTCTGTAGTGATGAAGATTCCAAGATATCTGCATGATCGATGCTCTGTCGTGTATCATCTTTTAATTTTTTAAGATTAAAGAATAATGTACTATCTGAACTGCTGGCATTTGCATCAACCATGACTGTTCCGTCACCTCTATCTGTAACACTCGGCAAAAAAGCAACATTGCATACTTTATTATTTTCAATATTGCAATGTTTGTCTTTTTCATAAGTAATAGACTCTGGTGTTGGCATGCCCCAGCCTAAAATTGATAGAGTTTTCGTACTACTTGCAGGCTTCCATTTATCAATTAAAGAATGAATTGCTTCAGATGAAGAAATTAATGATGGGTTGAGAAGCAGTGGTATATTCATATCTGTTGATGAAGCTTTTGAAAATGGATTGTTGATCAAAAAGCTTTTCATGGCTTCATATGTGGATATGAGTGGGTTAGGAATATTTGAAAACAGATTAGATATTATAGTCAATGGATTTTTGTTAAAATATTCTTTTGAAGGTAATAAACCATAAGCACCCAACATGTTTTGAGAAAATGTTCTGGCGGTATTTTCTGATAAAATTAGTCCGCTGGCGATTGATTGATTGTAACCGTGTAGCATGGCAAGCAACGCTTGGGGTGTACCAAGTTCTGGTACTGCCACTAAAATTATCTCTTCAATAAGGTCTGATTTCCCTTGATCTTCCAATGCACGCATCAATGTCTTAGTTACAAGTCCACCATTGCTATGAGCAATAATAATTACTTTTTCAGTCTTTGATGTATATGCAAGTTTTTCCAGTGTCTGAATAAGGGAAATACTAGAAGTTGCGAGTTGTGTTTTGTTATAAACTATATCATTGACACCCATACGCCAGTCATAAGGAAAAGACAACCACTGATTGATAGCTCCATCCGCAACTACACCATCCATCATGGTTATAAAGCTCTTATATATATTTTTTAATCCGTATGCAGAATCAAGAATATCAGATGTGTAAATAGACCGATCTATACTTTTGCCATTTGAATCAAGAAATAATTTTCTGACATCATCATTTCTGTTTGGTTCCCATAAAGTATTTGTACTTGTGCCAAACAATCCGTTTTCGGTTTTATATAATCTGCTGGCTTCTATACCCGGTATAAAAAGCACATTTGAACAGCATATTGGTTTTTCTCTAGGATCTTTGTCTTTCCATGGACTGACATTAACCAATCCATTTATTATGGCTGTATCAGGGCCATTAACGCTACCCCACCAATTGTCTGTTGCATCTATGGGGTTTGGTGTCGCATTGGATATTTCATATTGTGAATTATCTGTAATGACTGAATTATTTATTGAAATAATGTTCTGTTCCGGGTCAACTATATCCTCCAATACATTACCTAATCCACCAATACCATCTGAATTATCATTTCCGTATATTAAGAATGGTCCTTGAGAAAAAGGGTATGAAGCTATGCCAAATTGATTATTTATTAATTGGCTTCCATCAATTTTAATATTGCTACCTATGGCTTTTATGGCATTTATAGAGTTTTTTATAATTGTACTATTTATAGTGCTAGTGCTTTGAAAGAAATCTAAGCCCGTGCTATCAAATACTGCATTGCTGATGCCAACATTGCTATGAGAAAAATATAGAGAATACAAGCCAAATATTTTTACTGGATTTTCTTTTGTGCCGAGAATGCTCAAATCTCCATCAAATGTCAGAGAGTGTGGGTCCTCATAAGGATCAGTAGAAGAAGCAGACATCACCGTAACTCCCGACTTTATAACCAATGAATAATCTTTTGGTATATAAATATTCTCATTAAGTATATAAGGACTTCCATATTCATCCCATGTAGCACCGTATCGTAGATCATCCCTCAAGACATATGTCTGTGCATGAAGACGCATGGGCAATAGAAAAATGGTTGTGATAAACAAAAACAAAAGAAACTTTTTTGTGTAGAATTTGTACATATAATTTATGCGTTTAATTAATAATATGACCATCATACAAAAACGAAATGAAGACGAAATAAAGATTTTGGTACTTTTTCACCATTGCACAATATTTTTTACAAAAAGAAAAACCGTCTGCCAAACGACGGCTTTCTTGTTGAATTTTTTTAACCTTACTTTTTAATTTTTATTTTTGTGGCTTTTTTGGTATTGCAGAGAGATCTTGTTCACTAAAATCAGAACTATATTTACCTACAAAAAACAGAATAGCGAAACTGAAGCTTAAAATAATAGTGAAACCGAGAATAAATTTGAAAAAGGTCTTATCAAACGGGTTTTTCA
>CAZZPF010000061.1:0-8350 GCA_964655515.1 uncultured Candidatus Saccharibacteria bacterium | reverse complement strand
GATAAGGAATCTAGGGATTATATAGTGAAGAATGCTGTGGCTATGGTTAAGGAAAAGTATGAATGGGGGAAGGTGAGTGGAGAGATGAAAGAGGTATTGACTTTCCACAAAAATAATATATAATATTCATAATGAAAATTATCGTTACAGGAGTGGCTGGGGCCATAGGATCACATCTTGCCGAAAGGCTTGTAGACCTCGGCTACGAGGTTATAGGCATTGATTCAATGACAGACTACTATTCTCCGCAAATAAAAAGAATTACGGTTAAAGATATAAAAGCCAAAGGCGTGAAGGTTCACTTTAAAGACTTAGCCATAGATGATATTGATAAAATTGTTAAGGATATAGATGTCATTTTTCATCTAGCGGCACAACCCGGAATTTCGTCCTCAACGCCCTTTGAAGATTATCTTATGAATAATATAGTCGCAACTCAACGTCTATTGGAGGCCATTCGTAAAAATAAAAAACTGAAAATGTTTTTTCATGCTTCAACATCTTCAGTCTACGGAAAACATGCCAATTGCGATGAGACCACCGAACCCAAGCCGATTTCTAATTATGGTGTTACAAAGCTGGCCGCAGAACAACTGGCTTTGTCATATCATAGAGAGCTCGGAATTCCCGTATCAGTCCTCCGATTTTTTTCAGTATATGGTGAACGAGAGCGCCCAGAAAAATTTTATCATAAGCTCATAAGAGCTTTGCACAATGACGAAGCAGTGCCACTACATGAAGGAAGTGAGAACCATATTCGCAGTTATACATACATCAGTGATATCATTGACGGGTGTATTCTTGCGCTTCAAAATCTAGATAAAGTCATCGGAGAGATTTTTAATCTTGGTACTGATAAGACCAATACGACAGGAGACGGTTTGCGGATTGTAGAAAAGATTATGAAGAAAAAAGCCAAGATAAAATTATTGCCCAAACGCCCAGGTGACCAATTTGAAACTTCTGCTAATATAAAGAAAATAAGGAAGGTTTTGAAATATAATCCGAAAATCAGTCTGGAAGAAGGTTTGAAAAGACAAATCAAGTGGTATAAAGAAAAGATACACGGCAGGGTTAAATAGTTTATGAAAGAATATAGAACTGAATACAAAGATTATTCAAAGCATATTGCGATTATGATTTCTATTGATCGCAGTATTTGGAATAAAAAAAGTGCAGTGCATCGTCGTATGGCGGAACAGGCGAGATTTTACAAAGAACTGCATATCATTGTTTTTTCTACGAAGAGATTTGATCAGATTAAGATTGCTGAAAATTGTACCATTTATTCTACCAATTCATTTTCTAGATGGAATTATGTTCATGGCGCAAAAAAAATAGGTAGAAAAATTATTAGAAATTCTGATAAAAATTCTCCTATTTTAATAACTTGCCAAGATCCCTTTGAAACCGGACTCGTTGGAAAATATTTGAAAAGTTTAAGGGGGAATTCGGACAAAAATATTGAGTTGCTTTTGCAAATTCATACAGATTTATTCAGCCCATATTTTACAAAATATTCTTTTTTAAATAAAATCCGTCTTTTTATTTCAAAATATACTTTGCCACACGCTCAAGTGATCAGAGTGGTTTCTAGAAGAATCGCCGATTCTCTTGTTAAAAGGGGAATTGATTTCGACAAAATTATTCTTAAGCCGATTGAGGTAAATGTGGATGCTATCAGAAATGGAATGCCAACCTTTAACTTGCATGAAAAATTTTCTCAATTTAAGAAAATTATACTGATGGTTTCGCGACTGGAAGATGAGAAAAATATTGAAGGTGCTATTCAGGCCTTCAAAATAGCATATAGTCAAATACCAGATATAGGGCTTATTATCGTGGGTTCTGGAAGAAGTATGGCAAAACTCAAGAAAATGGCCTATAACCTCAAAATAAGCCCCAGAATAGCCTTTGTAGGCTGGCAAACCGACCTAATTTCATACTATAAGGGCTGTGACATATTTCTTGTCACCTCATGGTATGAGGGATATGGTATGGTATTCAAAGAAGCAGAAGTTGCAGGGTGTAAAATAGTATCAACAGATGTAGGAATTGCTAGGGAGGTTGGGGCGACTATAGTACAATGGAATGTCGCAGATATTGCAGATAAAATTGTAAATATTCTTAAATAATATGAAGCTCCTGATAATCACACAGAAGATAGACAGAAATGATCCAATACTCGGATTTTTTCATGGTTGGGTGGCGGAATTCGCAAAACAATTTAAATCCATAGTTGTTATATGTCTTCTAAGAAAAAATTTTAGCTTGCCAGACAATGTTGCAGTCTTATCACTTGGAAAAGAAAAATGGCGCAGTAAAGCCAAATACATTTTTTTATTGTTTTATTTCTCTTTGAGATATTACAATCGTTATGATGCTGTTTTTGTGCACATGAATGAAGAATATATAGTAATTGCTGGTTGGTTATGGCGACTCATGGGAAAAAAGGTATTTATGTGGCGCAATCATCATGCTGGTAATATTATGACTGATATCGCTTCATTTTTTTGTAATAAAGTTTTCTGTACCTCAAAATTTTCCTACACTGCAAAATACAAAAAAACGACCTTAATGCCACTTGGAATAGACATGAATATATTTAAACAGAATCTCTCAATAAAAAAGATTCCTAAATCAATACTTTTTCTCAGCAGAATTTCTCCAACGAAAAATACGCATATTTTTATTGAAGCATTAGGAATTTTGAAAAAACAGGAAATAGAATTTTCTGCAGATATTTTTGGTGATGCATTGCCTAAAGATGAGAAATATTTTATGGAATTGAAAAAGCGAAGCCAAGAACTTAGTTTGGAGGACAAATTGAAATTCTATTCTGGCATAGCCAATTATGAAACTCCAAAAGTCTATAGTGCTCACGAAATATTTATCAATTTGAGTTCAAGTGGCATGTATGACAAGACGATTCTTGAAGCCATGACTTGCGGATGTCTGACACTGGCATCAAATGAGAATTTGCGTGGACTCATCGATGAAAGGATGATTATTAAAAATAGAGAAGCCGAAGAAGTAAATCAAAAGTTATTACTGACACTCTCTTTATCTAATAATGAAAAATCTAAAATTATATCGGACAATTTGAAATTTGCTGAATCACAAAGTCTAATTTTGCTTTCTAACAAGCTTGCTCAATTTATATCAGAATAATATATTTATGAAAATAGCAGTTGTGGGAGCGGGAATATTTGGTACTACAGTGGCTATAGCTTTGGCAAAAGAAGGTTTTACTGTCGATCTAATTGAGAAGGAGCCAGACATACTTTGCGCCGCTTCCGGCATAAATCAATTTCGTCTGCATAAAGGATATCATTATCCTAGAAGTCTAAAGACTGCAATATCTTCGAAAAATGCCGAAGCTTCGTTCAGGCGCGAATACAGAAAAGCCGTGCTTGATGATAATAATCATTATTATTGCATTGCAACAGAAGATAGCAAATTATCCGGAAAAGAATTTATAAAATTCTGTAATGACTGCAGACTAGATTTTTCTGTAACAGAAATTCCGCATGTTTTAAAACATAAACACGATATTGCAATATGCGTTAAAGAAGCCATCATCGATCACACTACATTGAAATCCATAATTCTCAAACGGCTGAAAAAATATAGCGTCAATGTCATTTTAAATACTAAATTCTCTATTTCAGAAAGCAAGTATGATCTTATTGTCAATTGTACATATGCCAATATGAATTCTATACACAATGATGCATCGAAGACAGGAAAAATATATCAATTTGAAGTCTGTGAAAAGCCAGTCATCAGATTGCCAAAAAACTTTTCCAAAATGAGCATTGTTATTTTAGATGGACCTTTTTTCTGCATTGATCCATACGGCAGGACAGATTTGCATTTGATGGGACATGTTGTTCACGCCATACATGCAAGCAATACAGGATTTTTACCAAAGATTCCAAAGAAACTTTTACCTTTTCTAAACAAGGGAATTATATATAATCCGCCAATAACAAACATTAAAAAATTTCTCAAATCTGCTTCTCAAATTATCCCAGATATAGCAAAAGCGGAGCATATAGGTTCAATGTATACAGTTCGTACAGTTCTACCAAATACCGATAAGACTGATGAACGCCCTACTATTGTAAGCAAAATCAATGATCGCTTAATACAGGTTTTTTCAGGAAAAATAGGCAATTGTGTTCAGGCTGCGGAGGAGGTGGTTAAATTTACAAAAGAGATAAAGAATCAGTAATAGAAAGAATGTCTCGAGCAAATTTCCCATCAGTTAATGACTGTCTTTGGTCATGAATATCTTTTAAAAAATCAGCGACCTCTATGTCCAATGCTGGTTGCGATGATATGGTGATAGGTTTCCGTGTCCCGCCTTTTTCTATCATATATAGCTCATTATTTTCCCAAATATATGTAGATTGATCAGTTACAACAGTTACAGATTTTCTTTTATTCTTATTCAACCTATCAATATGTATAGTTATAGGTACTTGGTTTGTACTCTGAGCGTGAACATTCAAAATATCTTTTTTCTCAGCATCACCATACTTATATTTGAGTGTCCCTAAATTTATTTCTAACCCAAGTATTTTAAGTATTGATAGTTCGTGTGTGAGTAAATTTAATACAATATCTTCATTAAAAGTTCCCCACTTTTCCCATTTAAAATCTATATTTTTTATTTTTTCTTTTGTTAATATGACTTTAATGTATTGGCAGGCAGGGTGGTATGCAAAGACGAAACCAATCGCCATAATTAATTTCCTATCATTTGCTTCGCTATATAATTTCTCTATTTCATCAGAGGTTTCAGTTCCAGGTTTTTCTAGAAATATATGCTTATTGGCTTTAATTGCTTTTTCCGTTAATTCAAAATGAGTTGAAATGGGCGTAGCTATTGTGATTATATCTATAGAGGTATTATTAAGAATCTCTTCATATTTTGATACTGAAATAATTTGGGGATATTTTTCTGAAAGCCAGAGCACATTTTCTTTAGAGCCTTTGTGGAAGCAATGAGAAACTTCTACTCCTTGTCGTACAAATGCTGAAAGTAGATTTTTACCCCATGTACCGATACCAATTATTGCCACATTTGGCTTTTTATTCATGTTTGATATATTATGTCAAATATGAAGATTTTACTAGCGGCAGGGATTTTTTACCCGGATGTTGGCGGTCCAGCCATCCATGTCAGAAAAATCGCAGAAGGATTGCAAGCACAAGGCCACAAGGTATCAGTTTTGGCATACGGGGATGATTCAACTAGACAAACATTTCCATTTGAAATCAGGCGTGTTTCTCGCCGATTTCCCAAAGTTCTCCAATGGTTTATATATCTGATTTTAACTTTATATAAGGGTGTATCGAGTGATTTAATCTATGCCTTTGATCCAACTGCGGCCGGACTCCCAGCTTGTATCGCAGCTTTTATATGGCAAAAACCTTTTATCGTTAGAATCGGAGGTGATCCTATTTGGGAAAGGACAGTTGAAAAATGGAAAAGATTTATGACACTTGATAAATATTATCAAGATGGCTTGTATAAAACCGATAAACCTATTTTGTATTTTTTAATAAAGAAATTGCTTAGCCGTGCGGATGCTATTGTTGTTTACAGCCAGTTTTTCAAGGATTTTTATATTAAATATTATGGAGTTACTGCTGGAAAGATTCTCATTATAAAAAATCCGGTTTTTCGTAGAGAGAAAGCATTATCACATCTGCAAGAGCCACCCACCTTACTTTTTGCCGGCCGTTTCGTGACTTACAAAAATCTGCCCATGGTCATAGAAGTTTTTGCGAAAGTCAGGCAACGATTGGGAAAGGGGAATCTAATGCTGGTGGGAAATGGACCAGAAAAAGAAAAGCTTGGCGAGCTTGTCCGCACCTTGAACATGGGAGAATACATATTTTTCAAAGATTCGGTGCCACAAGACGCTCTTTTCAATCTCATTCGTCAATCGGCAGTCTGTATTGGTCCGGCATTGTCTGAATTTAACCCGAACTTTATTTTGGAAGCTCTCTCTTTCGGCAAGCCCGTTTTATTGACCAAAGGAAATGGATTATCGGTCAAGTTGTCTGAAGAGTTTCTCTTTGATCCATTTGACAGTGATGAGTTGGAGCGCAGACTTATAAATATGTTTGATCCGCAAAAATATACTCGCATGGTTCAATTGGTGGATGGTTTGCCTTTAAATCAATCATGGGACGATGTAATTGCAAGCCACATTTCCATTATAAAAAATATTGAAACATGACCATTTGCTATTTCGGTATTTACAATCCAGACTTTAGTAGGAATAAGATTTATATAAAAGCTTTGAAAAAAGCTGGGCACTCCATTATTGAATGTCGCGACGATTCTCGCGGATTGATTAAATTTTGGCATCTTTATAAAAAACACCATGCTATAAAAAATGATTATGATGAGATGGTGGTAGGTTATCCCGGACATATCGTCGTGCCTTTTGCCAAACTTATCTCAAAGAAGAGAGTGATTGTCGATGCGCTCGGTTCACTTTATGATGCTGAAATATATTCTCATAAACCAAATTTCATTAAAAAAATGAAAAGCCGATTGGCCGATTGGCTGATGGTGAAATTTGCAGATAAGATCTTATTGGAATCTATAGAACAGAAAAAATATTTTGAAAATAAATTTGGAAAATCAGAAAAATACGAAGTCTTATATACAGGTACGGACGAAGAAGTTTTTCAGCTAAGACCTATAAAACAAAGATCCGCTGAAGACAAATTCACTGTTTTGTTTAGAGGAAAGTTAACACCAGAGTCGGGGATTGTACATGTGCTGGATGTGGCCAAAATTCTTAAGGAAAATTCAAATATTATATTCAGAATAATCGGTTACGGATACTTTCTTGAAAAGATTAAAGAATTAATTTTAAAAAAGAATTTAAAGAATGTTGATTTAATTTCAAAATTTCTACCCGAAAAAGAGCTTATTCAGAAAATGTCTGATGCAGATCTTATACTTGGACAATTCGAAGATAATCCTCGGCTAAATAGAACCATACCGCATAAGGCATATGAAGCATTTGCAATGGGGATCCCTTACATTACTGGTGATGCTCCTGCTATACGAGAAATCATGGAAAACAATAAAAGCGTTTTTTTGGTTCCACTTGCAAATCCTCAAGCTCTTGCTCAAACCATAGAATCTTTGTCTACCAAACCAGAATTGTTAAAAAAAGTTGCGGAACATGCAAGGCAGATTTTTAACGAAAAATTCTCCTTTAATGCTATAATGTCGCGATGGAAAATCTAAATAAAATTACCCTCGCGGTCTGGGGCGAACGGCACAAAATCTTGAGATATCTGTTTTCTGGAGGCACGGCGACCGGAGTGAATTTCTTTTTCCTTTACGCTTTTACTGAATGGGTAGGTTTCTATTATCTAATTTCGGTTGTTCTGGCTTTTCTTATTGCAGTGTGTGTCAGTTTTGCTATGCAAAAATTTTGGACATTCAAGGATAATTCTAAAGACGGTTTGCGAGGGCAGATGGTGATCTATATCAGTGTGGCTATTATTAACACCATAATCAATACTTTTCTTGTATATATGTTTGTAGAATATGTGGGATTACATTATCTTGCTGGACAGTTTATTTCTAGTGGACTGATCGCCTTTGAAAGCTTTTTTGTTTACAAATATTTTATTTTCAAAAAAGAGGAGATTATTACATGAAAAAAATAGCTATTCCCTTATTATTAATTGTTTTATTTTTGGCACTACGGCTTCCGGGGGTCTCGCTTCCTTATCATCAAGATGAATGGAAAAATGTTTCTTCCTCTGTGAGTGTCCAGTCGGCAGGCACCTTCTTTGCTCATCCGCCTTTTATGCAAATGTGGTTTGTTTCTGGCTTTAAATTATTTGGTGAGAATCATTTTAGACTTTTTCCTTTATTATTTTCTTTAGCGACGTTGATTCTAGCTTACATTATTGTGCGTAAACGTCTTGGCAATCCAGCGGCGTTTTTTACGATCACGCTTTTTTCAATATCTTTTTACAGTGTCTGGGGATCTCTGATGACCGATATTGATGGATCAGTTTTCCCTTTTATTTTTCTATTATCTGTATATTGTTATGATAAATTCATTGCTTCAGCCGATCAAATTAAAAAGAGATGGTTCTCTTTGCTTTTTTTATCATGCTTGATCGGACTTCTTTTTAAACTTAGCTTCATTATTGTTGTCGGGACTCTGATTATTGATTATGTTTGTAGCCAATGGAAGTCTATGAATTTGAAGAAATGGTCCGAAATCATTATTGGCGTTGGCGTTTTTGGTATCTTATATATGGCTCTGCTTTACATTATTCAGAGCCTGTATCC
>CAZZPF010000060.1:0-3773 GCA_964655515.1 uncultured Candidatus Saccharibacteria bacterium | reverse complement strand
CTCATCATCTCCTGTCAACATAATTACTTTGATTCCAAGTTTATGAAGATCGGCAACAGCTTGTTTTGATTGAGTTTTAATTTCATCAGCCACCATTACAAAACCCAGAACTTTTTCCTTGTTTGCAATAATAACTGGCGTTTTACCCTGAGCTGTGTATTGTTCTAATTTTACACTATCAAATATAAGTCCTAAATCCTGTACAAGTTTTGTATTCCCAACAAAGTACTCAGTTCCATTTACAATACCACTTATACCTCTACCCTCTCCGCCAAAGGCGGATCCGCCTTTGGCGGAAAAATTTGAAATATCTTTTATTGGTATATTTTTATCCTTTGCATAATTCACAATCGCATGAGCAATAGGATGCTCTGATTTTTTCTCAAGCGATGCGAGGATGGATATAAATTCTAGCTCTCTAAGGTCGGACCTCAAATCCCCTAGAGGTCCGACCTCTTCCGCAAGAATTTGAATATCAACAAGAGTTGGCTTGCCAATGGTTATCGTACCTGTCTTATCTACAATAATCGTATCTACTTTGTGTAATTTTTCTAGCGTGACCGCATCTTTAATTAAAATCCCTTCATGGGCGCCCTTACCCACTCCAACGATTATGGCCGTAGGCGTGGCCAAGCCCAAGGCACACGGACAGGCAATTACGAGTATTCCTACAAATGAAACCAAGCCAAAAGATAATGCTTGTGAAAATCCTAGAAATTGAGTACCGAAAACCAGCCATACTCCTAAGGTAACGAAGGCAATAACAAGCACGACAGGTACAAAGACGCTTGAAATTTTATCGACCAAAGCTTGAATCGGCGCGCGGCTTCCTTGAGCTTCTTCCACCATTTTTATTATATGTGCAAGTAATGTTTCTGATCCAACTTTTGTCGCCTTAAATGTAAATGATCCTGTGGTATTAAGTGTAGCAGAAACCACGTTATTCCCAACTTTCTTTTGAACTGGCATTGGTTCTCCGGTTACCATTGATTCATCTATAAAAGATGAGCCCTCAGTAATAACTCCATCGACTGGAATCTTTGCTCCCGGTTTTACGATAATTAAATCACCGTGCACTACTTGATCGACTGAAATTTCTATTTCTGCGCCACCCCTAATAACCAAAGCTGTTTTTGCTTGTAAATTTAAAAGCTTTCCTATGGCATCGCCGGTTTTTATTTTTGAACGTGCTTCAAGATATTTACCAAGTGTTATAAAAGTAATGACAATAATGGTTACGTCATAATATGTTGCATCAATATTTATGAATTGCTTCAATGGTTCTTCAAACGCAGTCACAGTAAAGCTATATAAATACGCGGTCAATGTGCCAATACCGATAAGTGTATCCATGTTCGCTTTGCCATAACGAAGAAAACGGTAAAAACCAAGCAGATATGGTTTGCCAACAACGAAGAGCGTGTAAGTAGCCATTAAAGGCAAAAGGTGGTGAAAAAATTCTTCAATAGTATAGCTCATAGGAGAAATTAGATTATATTGAGCAAAAATCTCCCATCCCATAACAAAAATACTAAATACTGCAAGCGGAATAGCTGATACAACTTTCGTTTTCATGTCTTTTATCTCAGCAAGCTTTTCTTTCTTCGATTGATTCAGTCCAAGATGTGCGGCATGCTCATCTTCACTCATACCCATTTCCTTAGCAGATATATTATGTTCTTGTGGCACTACGAGAGAATATCCTAGCGGTTCTAGTTTTTTATTAAAAGATTCTGGATTTGTTTTACTTTCATCAAAAGAAATTTTTGAATTTTCTGTGCCATTGTTCACCGATATGTCCTCTACCCCTTCAATTTTTTTGACAGTTCTTTCAATGATGCTCGCGCATGAAGCGCAATGCATTCCTTTTATTTTATATGTTTTGGTTTTACTCATATTATTTGCGCTTAAGCTGATAAACTTTCAGAATTTCTTTGGTGGCTTTGTTTGTCTGGCCACCTTTAATCTGATTAACCACACAATGTCCTAGATGGCCCTCCAGAAGAGCATCTTCTACATTTGAAAGTCCCTGTTTGATAGCTGAAGTTTGAGTAATAATATCAATACAATACGCATCCTTTTCCACCATATTTTGTATGCCTCGCACTTGACCCTCTAGTATTTTTAATCGCCTTGTAAGTTTTTGTTTATTTGCTTGCATAACTAAAGTATATACCCCAGAGGGGGTATTGTCAACAAGTTATCAACAATGCCCATTTTAGTCCTAAAACAAAAAACTCCCAAAATGGAAGTTTTTTGTTAGAGTAGCACTCTTGATATACCCGTAAGCCAGTTATCGCTATAAGCTATGTCCCACAAAACTTGCAAGAACTAAAACTATACCTGCCCCCAAAAGACATCCTGCCATTTTACCGACAGCAGAACCGACAGTAGTTCTCTTGTCCTCGGGAATTGTTTCTGCCCAATATCCCTCAAAAAGACCTGCAATACCATCAGTAATAGCATTACCAACAACACCTCCGATAACTGCACCTGCTACTCCTGCGATTTCTCCACCAATTACCGCCATTAAAGCAAGAATACCATTATCAATAACACCAAAGATTACATCAGGCATAACTGATGCTATTTTTATTTTGAAAAGTTTTAGTGAAGCAAGACAAATAAAAGTCAGGATTATAAGAATATACCCTATGAGTTTCGTCTGATACACAAAAAAAGTGCTTACAGAAAAAATTACTATACACAACACTAATACATTCAGAACTGAAGCCAGAAGTTTTTTATTCATAGAACTTATTTTAACATTTTTACCTACCATTTACTATTACTGTTTATAGTATTTATAGATGTCTCATATAAAATTTTTGTGTATAATTAACTTATGGAAGAAACAACACAATTTTTTAGTGAATATAAGCAGTTTACGCTAATTTTGCACATTTTTTCAGTTATTGTCGGTATGGGTAGTGCCATTGTCTCTGATGTGCTTTTCAACTTTTACATAAAAGACAAAAAAATAAATCCGTCTGAGAACAATACTCTTGAGATTTTATCAAAAATAATCTGGGTGGCTCTATGGTTTATTATGCTTTCTGGTGTTGCTATATTTTTATCTAATCCACAAAAATATATGACTTCGGATAAATTTTTATTAAAAATGGTAATCGTAGGCATAATCATTATCAATGGTTATCTTTTCGCACGAATTACTCACGGCTCGCTTCAAAAAATAAATTTTACCGATACAAATATTCATCACAAATATGTCCGTATCCGACGAATGTCATTTGCTTTCGGAGCTGTATCTGTTGTCTCGTGGCTATTGGCTTTTATATTGGGAAGTATCAGGTCAATTCCAGTTTCATTTTGGCTTGGACTAAGTATATATTTATTTTTAGTTTTTATGGCTATAATTATCAGCCAGATTTTTGAATATATAATTACACATAATGAAGCAAGGTATTATAAAACAAAAAACTCCCAAAATGGAAGTTCTTTGTTAGAGTAGCACTCTTGATACACCCGTAAGCCAGTTATCGCTTTTCACCGCTACCTTCTGTCCTTTCGGACAAATCCACCGCACAAGGCGGATGACGGACTTAATTCACGACCCCCGTTTATAACAAAAGTTATAAAATACCAACTCTGGCTACCCTGTGTTCATTATACTAGTTCCCACTTAATTCGCTAGCGCGGCTGACGGGTGCTGACCCCGCTACCTCTCCCGTGACAGGGGAGAACTCTACCGTTGAGCTACAGCCGCAAATACTCCAGTATTATACATAAAATCGTATAATTTCAAAGAGTAT
>CAZZPF010000059.1:0-2526 GCA_964655515.1 uncultured Candidatus Saccharibacteria bacterium | reverse complement strand
GGACCATAAGTGTTAAAAATTCTGGCCACTCTTATGTTTATTTTATAATTTCGATAATATTCAAAAAACAAAGTCTCCGCAATTCTTTTTCCTTCATCATAACAACCTCTCGAGCCTATGGTGTTCACATTGCCGTTGTATTGCTCATTTTGTGGACTAATAAGAGGGTCGCCGTAAATTTCGGAAGTTGACGCTTGCAAAATTCTTGCATTATTTTGCTTTGCCAGTTCCAGCATATTGATTACCCCGATTGTATTTGTTTTGATAGTTTGTATCGCATTTGCTTGATAAAAAATAGGGGAAGCGGGGCAGGCCAAGTTGTAAATCTGGTTTATTTTTTCTTTGAATAAAATAGGATTCACAATATCTCCTTCAATGAATTTAAAATTTTTTTTATTTAATAGGTCAAAGATATTTTCCTTATTTCCGGTTAATAAATTATCCACTCCAATTATCCGGCAATCTTCTTTATCCAGAAGATAACTGCAAAGATGGCTCCCAATAAACCCAGCGCAACCGGTCACTAAAATTGTTTTAGTCATATCAATATCTTATATTATCATCTATTGTATTTTGGCTCAATATGGGCTTTAATTAAACTTAATATGGAAAATAGCAAGTTACTTATAGGATTTATTGGGCAAGGATATGTCGGTAAAAATTATGCCGATGATTTTGAGCACAGGGGATACAGTATTATTCGTTACGCTAAAGAACAGCCCTACAATTTAAACAAAGAAAAAATCAAAGAATGCGATATAGTGTTTGTCGCAGTTCCCGCACCCACGGTTTGCGGAATTTATGACGCGAGTATTCTGCGTGAAGTTGTTCCTTTAACTGGTAGGAATAAAATTATTGTTTTAAAATCAACTATTTCGCCCGGACTTACGCGTATTTTACAAAAAGAGTTTCCGAATTATGTTATTCTGCATTCGCCTGAATTTCTAAGTGAAGCCACAGCACAAGAAGATGCCTCTAAGCCTTTTATGAATATCATAGGTATTCAAGAAGATTCAAAGATACACAAAGACGCTGCAAAGCTTATTCACTCAATTCTTCCCAAAGCGCCTTTTTCAACTACGGTATTCTACGAAGAAGCCGAACTGATAAAATATACTCATAATTCTATGGCCTATACGCAGATAGTATTTTTCAATCTTATGTATAATTTGTCCGAAAAACTAGGCGCAAACTGGAAAAATATTGAAAAGGCGATAAAAGCAGACCCATCAATTCCGAACAGATATGGAGAGCCGTTGCATAAAAGTGGCAGAGGAGCCGGTGGCCATTGTTTTATTAAAGATTTTGCCATTCTTTCTAGGGTTTATGAAAAGATAGCTCATGATCCATTAGGGGCTCAAGTATTAAAAAGTTTGGAGAGGAAAAATATTGAACTCCTCAAAGATAGCAAAAAAGATCTAGAATTACTCAAAGACATTTACTGCGATTTAGAAAAAAAATAAAAGTGGGCGGCATAGGAGTCGAACCTATGACCTTGTCTACGTCAAAGACACGCTCTAACCAACTGAGCTAGCCGCCCGAGTTTTCTTTATAGCATTTTTGAGCATTTTTTCCAACAATCAGCCCCAATCTCCACAATAGGCTTTCAAATATCCACAATTGATACTTATAACTCTGCTATCGCATATTTGTAAGTATTATGATATACTATACCCAATGAGTCTTATATTAGAAATTCTAAAGGAATTAAGTGATTCGTCCCTCAATTACAAAGGGGTACGAGTTAATTTATTTGGTTTGCCGAAATTCAAAAACTGCCCACCAAATACCTTGAGTGGTTCTCTGGCTTACATGGAGAAAAAGGGTTTATTGGAATATGATATTGATAAAATAAATATTACTCACAAAGGTAGAGAATATATAAAAAGAAAATACGATTCACTTCAACAATTCAATCATAAATTCGAGAAAGATGCTCCCAAAAACCTCATTGTAATGTTTGATATTCCAGAAACCAAAAAAGCTGAAAGAGAATGGTTACGTTGGCATCTAAAGAAGTTTCATTATGCCATGATTCAAAAAAGTGTGTGGGTTGGGCCATCTCCTCTGCCGAAAGAATTTTTGGATTATATTGAGACTATAAAAATAAAAGATGGTTTTAAAACCTTCAAGCTAGCTAGGGGATATGATTTTAAAAAATAACTAAGACCAAATTCAGAATACTCCAAAACACTTATATTTCTGCTATCGCAGAGTTATAAGTTTTTGTATGTTTAATCAAATTATCACTTATATAATTTTCTTATAAATGGCAACAATATAATTCCTCCAACTACATTTGAGAATATATCATCAAAAGCTTCTTCAATAGAAGGAGAATAAATCTTTAAACTATAAGCATATGAGGTAAAAAGTTTTAAGAATCCGAATTCAATTAATTCCCATATAGTCGCTAGGCAGAAGACAAAAACAATAATTAAAATTATTGTAGTAATCGCAGAGTATTGTAAATTGTTTTTATTTAATATCCATAATAAAAAAAGCCCAGCTGCTAGACCTACTACG
>CAZZPF010000058.1:0-7416 GCA_964655515.1 uncultured Candidatus Saccharibacteria bacterium | reverse complement strand
TAAAAATCAGCCAAAATGGCAAAAACATCTGTAAAAGCAAGAGCGGCTAAAAAGCCAAAATTCAAATCCAGAATAGTGCGACGCTGTTTTCGTTGTGGCCGAAAGAACGGCTATATGAGAGATTTTGACCTTTGTCGTATTTGCTTCAGAGAATTTGCCAATGAAGGAGTAATTCCAGGAATAAAGAAATCATCATGGTAACAGATCCCATTTCAAATTTTATTGTGCAGATAAAAAACGCGAGTGATGCTGGTAAGGCAAATATCTCTGTTCCGTATTCTGCTCTAAAAGAAAATATTGCGCATACTTTAGCAAAAGGTGGATACATTACTACTATTGAAAAAAAGGGAAAGAAGATTGATAAAACGCTTGAGATCGGGCTTGTGTACATCGGTAATGAACCAAGAGTTCATGGAGTTGATCGTATTTCAAAGCCATCAAGAAGAATTTATCAGAAGTCAAAAGATATCAGAATGTTTAAAAGTGGTTTTGGAAATGTAGTCCTTTCTACACCACAAGGAATACTTCTTGATGTAGATGCCAAGAAAGCAAAACTTGGTGGAGAAGTTCTATTTAAAATTTGGTAATAATATCGCTAATAATAAACGCCATGTCACGAATTGCAAAAAAACCCATTCCAATACCAGAAAAAACTAATGCAAGCTATTCAGCTCCAGTTTTTACTGTAAAAGGACCGCTTGGAGAATTGAGAAAAATTTTTCGTTCTGATATTGAGATTAAAATTGAAAATAATGAAATTTTACTTGTTCCTAAAAAACATTCTCTTGATGCACTTGCTTTATGGGGAACTTATGCTTCTCATATAAAAAACATGCTTCAAGGAGTCAACAAAGTATATGAGAAAAAACTGATTGTAGAAGGTATAGGATTCAAATCTGAAGTTAAAGGAAACGAGCTCCATCTTGCTCTAGGTTTCTCGCATCCAGTAAAAATTGAAATACCAGAAGATCTAAAAGTTACTGCCCTAAAAAATGTTATTACAACTTCTGGAATTGATATTGAGACAGTAGGACAATTCGTTGCTAAAATCAGAGCATTAAAGAAACCCGAACCCTATAAGGGAAAAGGAATTAGGTATAGTGACGAAACCATTAGAAGAAAGCAAGGTAAGAAGTCTGTGTAAATAAAATATGAATAACATGAATATCAATAAACAAAAACAATTAAAAATAGCCAGAAGACATAAGAAAATTCGTACCAAGATAATAGGCACAGCCATTCGTCCACGGCTTTCGGTATTTAAGTCTCATAAATATCTTTATGCGCAAATCATTGATGATGATAAAGGACATACTCTTGCTCAAGCCAATTCCGATGATGCAAAAGAAGTCGGTGTTAATATAGCAAAAAAGGCAAAAGCTCTTAAAATTGATAAGGTTGTTTTTGATAGGGGAGGTTATTTATATACTGGAAAGATAAAATTGGTGGCTGATAGCGCTAGAGAGGGAGGATTAAAATTTTAATTTTCATGGAAAAAGAAACAAAAATAATTGAAGAAATCATACCTGCCCAACCCCAGACTCGCGATACTCGAGGGGCTCGTGATGGAGGACGACGCTCCGGCAGACGCCCACAAGGTTTCCAAAAAGAAAGAGTAAAACCAGAGTTTGATACAAAAATCATTGCTATTAGAAGAGTAACTCGAGTGGCCGCTGGCGGACGAAGATTTACTTTTTCTGTAGCAGTTGTTTCTGGAGATAAAAAGGGCAGAGTGGGTGTTGGATTGGGAAAAGCAGGAGATACTTCATTAGCCATAGATAAAGCAACTAGAAATGCCAAGAAAAACATGATAAAAGTTACTCTTTCGGGAGCCATGACTATTCCTCACATGGTGGAAGCAAAGTATTCTAGTGCACAAGTGATGATCATGCCGGCACGGGGTCGTGGGGTGGTAGCTGGAAGTGCGGTAAGAAATGTTATTGAACTTGCTGGTATAAAAGATGTTTGTGCTAAACTCTTTTCAGGAAGTAAGAACAAATTAAATATTGCTCGCGTAACTATCAAAGCATTATCAAGTTTATCAAAGCACCCAAGAACTGGAAATGAAGCTAAAGATGTAGCTACAACTCCAAAATAAATATATGCAATTCCATAATTTAAAACCAAGAACAAAGAATAAGAAAAAAATGCTTGTTGGTCGTGGAGGTAAGCGAGGAAAGACTTCTGGTCGTGGGGGAAAAGGTCAAACAGCGCGCGCCGGTAATAAAAAGCGCCCCGAACTTCGAGATTTTATAAAAAGAATTCCCAAGCTTCGCGGTCGTGGAGTCAATCAGAATAAATCTCTCCAAACTATTTTGACTATTGTTAATTTAAAAGACCTAGAGAAATTCTTTGAATCAGGCGATATAATTAGTCCTAAAACTCTTATAGAAAACAAGGTTATTTCAACAAATGATGGTAGAATTCCTTCTGTAAAGATTCTGAGTTCTGGTGATATTACAAAAAAATTTAATGTTGAAAAATGCAGGATTTCTTTAGAGGCCAAATTAAAAATTGAAAAAGCCGGAGGAAAAGTTGAATAAAAACCCAAAATGCAAAAATTTTTTGAAAAAGCAATAATCGTTCTGAAAGATCCAACATTACGAAAGCGTATAGGTTTTACACTTGGTGCGCTGGTAGTATTTCGTTTGCTTGCCACCATTCCCATGCCCGGCATTGATATTGCAAGCTTGCAAAGACTTCTTGCTGGCAATCAGTTTTTTGGGCTTCTGGATATTTTTTCAGGAGGTGGTATATCGCGACTTTCCATAGTCATGCTGGGTGTTGGTCCGTATATTACAGGGTCAATTATTATGCAACTTTTGACTATGATGTTTCCTAAAATAAAGTCTATGATGCAAGAAGAAGGTGAGGCCGGAAGACAAAAACTTTCACAATATTCTAGACTTATTTCTGTTCCTCTGGCAGCGCTTCAAGCATTTGCTTTCATCAGTCTTTTCCAAAACCAGAATGTCATTCCTCATCTTCCCGCTTTTGAACTGTTTGTCAGTATAGTTATTATCACGGCCGGTTCAGTTCTTTTGATGTGGATTGGTGAATTGATTTCCGAATTTGGTATTGGCAATGGGGTATCGCTTATAATCTTTGCTGGTATTGTGGCCGTTCTTCCCACCAGAATTTTTCAATTCATAGCTGGTTTTGACTCTTCGCAAATTCCTCTTTATTTAATATTCCTTCTTATCGCTATTGTTGTGATAGTTGGCGTAGTGGTGATAACAGAGGCAGAACGTCCAATACCAGTTACTTATGCAAAACAGGTGAGAGGAAATAAAGTCTATGGTGGTGTTTCTACATATCTTCCACTTCGTTTAAACCAAGCCGGAGTCATTCCAATTATTTTTGCCCTTTCAATTTTGCTTTTTCCGCAAATCATTGCAAACTTCTTTTCTAATTCTTCCAATAATACAATCGCTGACATATCATCATCAGTGGCATCTTTCCTCAATTCTGCATGGCCACACGCTATCATATATTTCTTCCTTGTTTTCATATTTACTTATTTCTACACCGCAGTGACTTTTGATCCAAAGCAAATCTCAGAAAATCTTCAGAAAAGCGGGGCATTCATTCCCGGTGTTCGTCCGGGCGAATCAACCATGAATCATCTTGGTAAAGTAGTCACTCGCATAACTCTTGTCGGAGCTCTTTTTCTCAGTATCATCGCTGTTTTACCACTAGGTATACAAGCATTTACAGGCACCCAAACACTAGCTATCGGTGGTACAGCTTTGCTTATTGTGGTTTCAGTTGTACTTGACCTTTTGAAAAAAATAGATGCGCAAGTGGCAATGAGGGAGTATTAGAACCTCAAAATTCTTTAATGCGCACAAGCTCTTTTTTCTTCAACATGTTTCAGAAAAAAGACTTCTGCGCTTACGAATTTTGAGTTATACTTACCACATGACCCAGCAAACCTTCATTTTTATAGGTCGTTCTGGTTGTGGAAAAGGAACACAAGCCAAGCTTCTTACCGACTATTTAAAAAAGATAGATCCAAAAAAAGATGTGCTTTATATATATACTGGAGATCAATTTCGTGAATTTATAAAGGGTAAATCGGAAACTCAGAAATTGTCAAAAGTTGTATATGAAGCGGGGGGCATAGAACCAGAATTTCTAGCTATTTATATGTGGGTCAATGTTTTGGTGGAAAAATATACAAAAAATGAGCATTTAATATTTGATGGTACTCCCCGTAAGTATCATGAAGCAGGGGCTCTTGATTCCATTATTAATTTTTATGATTTAGAAAAACCTTTTGTTATCAATATTAATATAAGTAAGGAAGAGTCAATCAAGCGTCTTTTAGGGCGAGGTAGAATAGATGATAATAAAGAAGATATTGAAAAGCGTCTTTTGTGGTACGAGACTGATGTATTGCAAGCCATCGGATATTATAAAGATAATCTTGATTATCATTTTTTACAAATTAACGGCGAACACTCTATAGAAGAAATTCACAAAGATATTATCTCTGAAATCAATCTTCAATAAAATGATTACCATTAAGACAAAAGAAGATATTAAAATTTTAAGAGAAGGTGGAAAGCGTCACGCTTTTATTTTGCAAGAGCTAAAGAATATGATTAAACCCGGAATAAATACAAACACACTTAATAATGAAGCTCAAATATTAATACAAGAAGGCGGCGATATACCAGCTTTTCTACATTATCAGCCACACGGTGCCAAAAGGCCATTTCCAGCGAGTTTGTGCGTTTCTGTCAATGACGAGGTTGTACACGGAGTTCCAAATGAAAATCCTAAAATTCTAAAAGAAGGTGATATAGTTAGTTTGGATCTAGGTTTAATACACAAGGGTTTGATAACCGATGCCGCCATCACGGTTCCGGTAGGAAAAATTTCCCAAGAACTCAAAACATTATTAGAAGTTACAGAGAAAGCTCTTATAAAAGGTATTAAATCTGCAAAAGGCGGGAAAAGAGTGGGTGATATTGGATCGGTAATTGAAAGAATTGCATTATCATATAACTATGGAGTAATAGAAGAACTTTCTGGGCATGGTGTCGGATATGATGTACATGAAGACCCATTTATACCTAATTATGGACAAGTTGGACAAGGTGAAATGCTTCAGCCAGGTATGGTAGTAGCTATTGAGCCAATGTTTAATATAGGTCATAAGGACATTGTTCTTGATAAAGACGGATATACTTATCGTACAAAAGATGGCAGACCCAGTGCACATTTTGAGCATACAATCCTTATCACGAAAGGGAAGGCAGAGATTTTGACTAGAATTTAGGTTATAATATCGGTATGCTAGAAAATTTTTTTGATAAAGATAAAGAAAATGTCTTGAAAATGAGTCATACATCAGAAAGTAGTGATGCAAACAAAAAGAATGAGACAAAAAAAATACAGGATGAAGAATCACACGCTGAAGCTATTGAATTTGTAGAAAAGAACCGTGATTTTTTTGAACATTATGCTCGTGGGAAGGTACAATTTGCTCCTGCACCAGAAGGTTTGGATACCTTTGCTTTTGATTTAAAAAATAACACAATTTATCTTAATTCAAAATTTTATAAAAATCTCGGTTTTTCTGATGAAAAGACATCATTTGCTACTTGTCATGAAATAGAACATTTTCTTGAAAAGAAACAGCTTCTCTCGGAAAAAGGAGGTGAAAAAGAGTTTGAAAAATATTTAAAAAATATACAAAAATCAAAAGCTTTCGGTCTTATGGATAATTGTGTTGCTGATGTAAGAGAAAACCGTACCGTAGTCACCAAGACTCATGAAGGATTTAGTGATATTGAAAAAAGATGCTACAAAGAAGATTTGTTCAAAGAAATAGATTTTACAAAAGAACCAAAACATATTCAGTTTTCATACGCCCTAATTAGAGAAGCCCGTGTTCCAGATGAAAAATGCGCCATTGATCCAGAGGTAAGAGAAAAACTACAGTCACTGAAAGACATTAAAGGTAAAGATGGAAATAATCTTTTTGATGTAATGACAAATCCAGAAACACCCATGTCTATGAGATTAAAACTTCAAGATAGATTTATTTGGCCTATTATAAGAGAACTTTTGGACAAGGACATGAAAGAGGCAGAGAAAAAGAGAAGCGAAGAGCAGAGATCAGATAAGGATGACAAAGATAAAGATAAAACTGAAAAAAGTAAGGGTGAAAAAAGTAAAAGAGATGAAAGGGATAAAGAAAAAAAGAAAGAAAAATCTGATCCGAATGAAATTTTCAAAGATGCATATGAAAGAGCAGAAAAGAAAGTACCAAATGCAACTCCCATAGAAGAAATAAAAAAAGCATTTGAAGATTGGAAAAAATATCAGAAAGAAAATTCTCTAGAAAAAGCAGATAAGGAATATGCAGAGAAACTTGGCGTAAAAGAAAAGGATTTACAGAAATATCGCGAAATAGTTAAATCATTGAATGATATAGTAAATCCAGAAACAAATGAAACTGTGATTGAAGAACTACGTTTACTCATTTCAAGAATTATAGCGAAAAGATTAAAGCCAACACTTGCACCAAGGTATCCTATGGAGGAAGGAGAAGACCTTGTTGATCCAGCACAGCTCGTGGCAGAAGCAAAAGCAGGGAATCTGGAGCCGAAAGTCTGGGAAACATGGGAAGTCAAAGAGAAAAAAGGTAAGAAATTTGGTGAAATAGAAATCACTCTTGTCTGTGATCGATCTAGTTCTATGGATGAAAATGGGGGAGAAAAAAAGCACGAACAGCAAAAAGCGGCGGTACTGATGATGGAAGCACTGAAAGAATTTGCGGATATTTGTGATGAAGAGAAAATTAATATAGAAAAGCCACTTGAGGTGCGTTCGGAGATATATTCATTTCAATCAGATTCAAATGATTCAAAACCCCTAAAAAAAATGTCTAAAGATTTAGGTGAAAAAGAGAGAGTGGATATCAGTAGTATCTTGTCATCTGCACCGGGAGGAACTACGGATTTCATTCCACTAGAGACAATAGTAAAAAGCATAGGTGAAGATTTGAAAAAGAAGATTATTGAAGGTGAAGTAAAGAAAATAGTTATTGTATTTACAGATGGTGGAAGTGATGATCCAGATAGAGTACAAACAGCTTTAGAAAATTTACGAAAGAATGGAGTGATCACGGTCGGTGTTGGTGTTACTGAAAGTGGTAGACCTGCTCTTGAAACATATAAACCAGATGCGAAATTGGCAGAAACAGCTGAAAAATTGCCTATTGTATTGGGGGAGCTCCTAAAAGAACACTTGAAGGATATATAAATTATTGTCATACTTACATTATGGAATCACCCAACCCACTCATAGAAATGGCAGGTACGCCCAAAAAGCCCGAGAAGCCAGAAAAGTCACCTGAACAAGCCCGAATAGCTTATGAAAAGCGTTTCAAGGCTCTAACTT
>CAZZPF010000057.1:0-10669 GCA_964655515.1 uncultured Candidatus Saccharibacteria bacterium | reverse complement strand
ATCACCAACCATTGCCGTAAATTTTCCTTCTTCTTGAAGCTTTTTGACATAGCTTGCTTTATCCGCAGGCATCACTTCCGCAAACACTCTCTCTATACCAATAAGACTCGCCACTTTCTCTGCTGTCATTTTGTTATCACCAGTAATCATAGCAATCTCAATTCCTAATGCTTTCAATCGTAGAACTGCTTTTATAGCGTTTGACTTTATTGGGTCTTGTGCTCCTATAACCGCTTTTATAGAACCGTCAACAGCCAGAACCATAATGGTTTCACCTCGATCCAAAAATTCTTTAATCTTTTGCTCTAGCTTACCGAGAGCAATCTTATTATCACGCATAAGCTTCACCGTACCGACCAGCACATTTTTACTTTCCACCTTTGCTCTGACTCCCAGTCCTGAAAGATTCTCGAATTTTTCTACATTCTGAGGCAGTTCTAATTTGCGAGATTTGAGCTCATCAAGAACCGCTCCAGCCAAAGGATGGGATGATTTTGCTTCCGCCGCACCCACCAAGCGAAGTGCTTCTCCGACACCAAAACCATCTATTGTAGCCACGTCAGTCACTTTTGGTTTTCCTTCAGTGAGGGTGCCAGTTTTGTCGAGGACAATGGCTTGGATTTTTGAAACCTGTTCGAGGGTTGAGGCATCTTTTATAAGAATATTATATTTTGCTCCAAGGCCGGTCCCAACAGCCACTGCTGTTGGTGTAGCAAGTCCCAGCGCATCCGGACAGGCAATCACGACTGTTGCTATAGCAAAAGAAAGTGCAACAAGAAGTGACGCGCCAGCCACAAAGTACCAAATACCAAAAACGAGAAGCCCTGACCCAATTGCTCCAATAACTAAATATTTTGCGAATTTGTCAGCGATTCTTTGTCCTGGCGCTTTTGAGTTCTGTGCTTCTTCAACCATCGCCACAATTCGAGCCAAAGCAGTATCTTTACCTATTTTTGTTGCTTTAAATTTTACAGACCCTGTGGTATTGATTGATCCGCCGATCACCTGATTCCCGATCTTTTTAGCCGTAGGTATTGATTCTCCGGTAACTAAAGATTCATCTATAGCAGTTTCTCCTTCAATAATTTCGCCATCAACAGGAACCTTGTCTCCTGGCTTCAGGATGATAATGTCACCGAGTTGTATATCGGAAGTGGAAACCATTATCTCCTTACCATTTTTGAAGATTCTGGCTTGAGGCGGAACGAGATTAAAAAGGGCCTGAAGGGCATCGGTTGTACCACGTCGAGATTTCATCTCCATCCAGTGACCGAACAGGACAAAAGTGATAAGCATGGCGGCCGCTTCGTAGTATGAATCGACACTACCAATCAAAGTAAGCAAAACGCTAAAGCCATAAGCCGCCGTAATACCGACAGCAATAAGAACAGCCATATTGAGCGTTTTGTTCTTGAGAGCTACAAACGTCGAATACAAGAAAATCCAGCCGGAATAAAAGAATACCGGCGTTGTCATAATGAAAAGAAGCCACCGGATTGGTATAGGTGATGGGAGACTAAGCTTAAGAAATTCAGTTCCTAAAGGCGAATACAAAATGATTGGAATCGTTAAGAGAAGCGAGAAGAAAAACTTATTTCGAATATCTATTTCCATGAGGCGAGCCATTTCGCGTCCTGCAAGTCCAGTATGATCCATGCCCATAGTCATTGACATGCTCATCTTAAATTTCTCCCAGAACCCCATCTTGGATGGATCTCCCATTTTATGTCCGATGTGAGCGCTGTGATTATTATGGTTGTGGTTCATATATTTTAATTAATGCATATGGCCACTCTGATTACTGTCTTTTTTATCTTCAACCTGACCATCTTTACTTCCATGTCCTCCATGACCATTATGGCTACCGTGCATGAAAAGATGCATAACTAAACAACCAAGCAATAATGTTAATGGCAGAAATGACAGTATATGTTGACCGTGATCAACAACGAGGTAAATGCCTGCGATCACTAAAAGAACAATCAAGACTGGTCGCATGCGAGAATGCGATGAATTATTGTTGTAATTGCCCATAGTTTTATTTTATTTGTTAAACGATCTCTCCCTTCTTCTCCAGCACTATGTGATGGATAGTTGCGAGTTGAAGCCAAATTGCTACGGCAATAAAGAATAATGCTGAATCGCCGCCCATAGACATGTAGCCCTGATCATATCCCATCATTTCAGAATCTATTCCCGACATCATTCCTCCACTCCATACACCAAAGAACGCGAAAACTCCGACAATTCCCGATATAACACTCAAGACGTGGAACATTTTTGATAGTTTCATATTTTTAATTTTAATTGATTAATTAACCGATGTATTTTTGAGGATCATTGACGAAATGATTCTTACATGTGGTATTGCAGAAGTAGTAAACTTCTCCCTTATACTCGGTCATGATTACTTATTGGATAAGTTATATATCCTGATTAATTCCTTGACTGCTTTCTCGTCATCTCCTTTGTGTTGCATCTGATGCTTCACGTGGGAGCGAAGGTGATTCTCCAAGAGAAAGCTATCAAGACTTTTGAGCGACCTTTGAATGGAGAGTGATTGCTCCAAGAGAATAGGACAATACTCCTCTTTCTCAACAGCCCTGATAAGACCATCAAATTGACCCCTAAGGATCTTCGCCCGATGGAGAGCGCGTTTTTTTAATTTTTGATCAACCATATATTTATGAGGGTATTAATGATGTTATCGACCTATACCTATAGGATATACCCCCATATCCTATTTGTCAAATAACTCTGTGGATAAACTTATTCGTATTTGAGTTCGATCTTGTCTTTCGGAATGTGGCTTCTAGCTATAGTTTTCTTTCTACAATTATAGTTTAATAATAAACAAGCCGTCCTTCTTAGGGGACGGCGACTATTGAAGAGCATTTAATTATTGTCCGAGGTTCCTCATATCTTGGGAGCACTTTGTAGAAATAGGAACGCAATTTTGGCTCCATATCGATAAGTCCTGCGACATAAGCAGTGAAAGTTAGATCACGAACTTTAACATTTCGAGCTGTACACTTGCTGTGTAGAAGATCTAGTTGCCTATCTTTAATCTCATTAAGAGCAGTTTCAAGTGTCTGAGCTTGCAGTCTAACATCGCGATATTTTCTTTTGCGGTATCTTCGCCCGTGATGACTTCGCTGTGGCGCTGTGATAATGCGGTAATACATTGTGCCACTTTTCATTAATTTCACACAAGGAGCTATGAATTTTCCGAAATCTCGTCGGCGCTTAACTCTGCGCACTGAATTTTTCTGGCCATGACGTTTTGTCATGTGCGTTTCCGGAATAAGTTCGCCTTTTGACTCAGCAATGAGGCGTTCGATAACAACAAAAGGTAATAATTTGTTTAATCGAGAGCCACAATCAAATTTCGGACCGTAATGAACTTCATTGTAATTGTCGGAAACAGTGATGGTCTTGTTTATCGGATTTGTATTTCTGTATTTGTTCCAAAACCACTGCTCAATTTTATATACACCTTGAGCACGATCTATTGCATGAACCCATTTGAGAAGAGGGATTTTGCCTGACCTTATGATAGTAGCAATGTACATTCTTAAATGCGGATTATTTTCGGTATTCATAATAAAGTAGTCTGAATAAAAACTATCGTACTTTTCCATAAAAGTCCATTTATATTTTTATTGTTGAAAAATGGAAAAAGCCAAACAATATTTCTAGTGAGCCAATGAAAGAGTCAACACCTCCACATACCCAGCCATAATCAGTGCATCACGGGCCTCCTTTAATGTACTGCCAGTTGTAGATACATCATCTATAATTATAATTTTTGCGTTATTAGAAGACTTTTCCGTTACCCTAAATATATTTTTTGTATTTTCAATCCTCTCATCTCTATTTTTCAATGTTTGTTTGTCAATATTTTTGGACCTTATCAATAAATGATAATTTTTGATAAATCTCTCCAAAATATCTAATGTCATTATTTCATCAATCAAAAGCTCGCACTGATTAAAACCCCTTTCTTTTCTGCGTTTTCTGGAAATGGGTATTGGAATCAAAATACCGTCTTTTATATTCTGGTCTTGAAGCCAGTTATACAAAGCAAAGCCAGCACATTTTATAGCTCGTTTATTTTTTTTATATTTAATTTGCCAAATTAACTCTCTTACCAAGGGATCTTTGTAAGCAAAGATAGAACTAATAAAAGGCAATTCAGGTTTCGGAGCCACCGCTACTTCTTTAGAAAAAGATTGAGGAGAAAGCCATCTTATACGCAATTCTTCTTTATTTGGTGGAAATATAAAGTCAATTAAAAGTTGAAATATATGCGACATAACATTATTTTACACTATGTTATAATGTTTCCATGAATTTAAGTTCTATATTTTCCATTTTTGCAAAAAAGAGTCAAAGTGTTCTTGGTATTGATATTGGCTCATCTGCCATAAAGATTGTCCAAATAAAGAAAAAGCATGGCAAGGCGGTGCTTGAGACATACGGAGAACTAGCTCTAGGACCTTACGCTGGCATAGAAATCGGCAGAGCCACCAACCTTTCAAATGAAAAGCTCATAGAAGCACTTAAAGACATATTGCGTGAAGCAAAAACAACAACTATTTTTTCTGGCATGGCCTTACCTTTATCCTCAAGCTTAATCAGTTTTATCACTATTCCTCATGTGCCAGAAAAACAATTAGCCGAAGTCATTTCTATTGAAGCTAGAAAATATATTCCAGTGCCTATGAACGAAGTTATGCTTGACTATTCACTTGTGCCGAGAGAAGAAACATATGCTATGGATGATGAAAGCGACCAAAAGAAAGATGAAAAACAAACCCAAGATGTTTTGGTTGTAGCTATTCATAATGAATATATAAATAATTATTTAAGTATAAGTAAGGGCTCTGGTATACAACCCTCATTTTATGAAATAGAGCTTTTCAGTTCTATAAGAGCTGTGGTTGAACAGGGAATTACTGCATTGATGATCATAGATATGGGTGCAGGCGCTACAAAACTTTATATTATAGAAAGAGGTATTTTGCGTTCGTCGCATATTATCAATAAAGGAGCACAAGACATTACTCTTGCCATATCAAAATCTCTTAGCGTAAGCGTCAATGAGGCAGAAAATATGAAACGCTTATATGGACTGAAAGGGGGTCCGGAATATAAGGAACTTACGGAAATTATAACAGTTAACCTAGATTTCATCTTTTATGAAGCCAATGCAACAATGTTAAATTACCAAAAGAAATATATGAAAAATATCAGTAAGGTAATACTGACTGGCGGTGGAGTTTTGCTCAAGGGCTTTACAGACCTAGCCAAAATTAGTTTTCAGACCGATGTAGTTTATGCTGATCCATTTGAAAAACTTGAAACCCCCGCTTTTCTTGCAGAACAGTTCGAACGGGCCGGTCCAGAATTTGCTGTTGCAATAGGCTGTGCATTACGCCGATTGTCTGAAACAGAATAATCTTATATAATTTAGATATAAATGGAAACAAAGTTCCAAACATCTTTTATTCCCAAGAAACCACTTATCATTGATGATAGGGTTCATACATATCATACTGTGAATATTTTTATGGTTATTGCCACATTACTTTTTCTTGTTTCACTTCTTGGTGCCGGTTTTACCATAGTATGGAAAAGTGTTCTTTTGAAATCACAAGAAAATTACAAAATACAACTTGCCGAAAGTGAAAAGCGTTTCAATACTACTTTGATTGAAGAATTGAAAAAAGCCAATACAAAAATTGATCTCAGCAAACAACTGATAAAAAACCACATAGATGTTACAGAAATATTCAATATCATAAGTAATTTGACCATAGAGGGCGTTAGATTTAATAGCTTTGATTTTTCTGCACCAGTAGGTGATACGGACGGTATAAAAATAGGAATGCATGGAGTTGCCACAAGCTTTAGTGCCATAGCTTTTCAATCAGATGTTTTTGGTCAATCTCATAAGTATGGAACAAATAAAGTTATAAAAAATCCAATACTTTCTGATTTGGCCCTTGATGCAAATGGCAATGTCGGATTTACTTTTTCTACTACCATAAGCCCAGCAGATATTTTATATGAGAAAATTCTCAATCAAACGCCATGAATAAAAACATAACCCCTCTTATTCTCATAGTGCTAGCAGTTGGTATATATTTTACCTATACAAGCAAAAAACTTGATGAAATGAAAACCATTAAACAGGTAAATGTCAGCTACGAACAAGCCATAGCAAATTCTGAAAAACTCATAAAAGTTCGCGAAGATGTCTTGAAGCAATATAACAATATTTCTCCAGAAAATAGAATGCGTTTGGACAAAATGTTGCCAAATAATGTTGACAATGTTCGCTTGATCATTGACACCAATGGCATAGCCACCCGGCACGGTCTTTCTCTAAAAAATATAAAGACAAGTGCAACCAATATAAATGATCCATCAAAGGCAAATGCGACGCAAAAGCAGAATTCCGTTTCTGTACCAAATAGTTATGATACCGTTAGTGTTTCTTTTAATCTTACGGCAAGTTATCAGACATTTCTTGAATTTATCAGGGACTTACAAGCCAGTCTGCGTATATTTGATATTTCAAAAATCACCCTTACAGCAAATGATAGTGGAAATTATGATTATGGAGTGGAATTTAAAACTTACTGGTTAAAACAATAATATGCAACAGCAGAAATCATCAAAAAAACCAATAATAGTTATCGTTATAATCATAATACTGGCGTTAATTGCTTACTTTTATTTTTCTGGTTCTCCTAGCGATAGCTCTAGCACATCACTTGTAGAGCAAAAATCACCAGAATCAGCCGATGCTGATGCGGCAGGAGTCAGAGTACTTTCATTACTGAATCAAATAAGTTCTTTGAAAATTGATACAAGCATATTTGATAATCCTACATATAAATCTCTCGTTGATTATAGCATTACTGTGCCTGAACAGAATGTTGGAAGACCGAATCCATTTGCACCGTTTAGATAATTTCTATTTCTATGAGCGTAATTGACATACTTTTAAGCAAAAATCTTATAACAAAAGATGATCTTCGAGAAGTAAGGAAGCGCATTTCAAGTGGTGAACCACTTGATCAAGTTTTGATTGAACGCGGTATTCGTGTTGAGGATATTCTTCAAGCTCGCGGAGAATTTCTAAATATTCCGGTGCGTAATTTAGGAGATTTTATCGTACCCTTTGAAGCTCTTGATTATATTCCAGAAGAATCTGCGGTGCATTATAGATTTGTTCCTATTGGTATAAAAGATGGCACTCTAGAAGTGGGAATCGTTGATCCAGATAATATTGAAGCAAGAGATGCATTAAATTTCATTGCATCAAAGAAAAGTATTCCTTATAAGATTTTTCTTATAAGTATAGATGATTACAACAGAGTTATAGAATCTTATAAAGGTATAACTGGAGAGGTAACCAAAGCTCTTTCAGAACTGGAAACAGTTTTGTCTGTTGATGCGGAAAGCACCATAGATACCAAACAAAATAAACTAGATCCTAAATCTGATGCAATTATTATTGAAGATGCTCCAGTAGTTAAGATTGTGGCAACTATTGTACGATACGCCACAGAAGGCAATGCTTCTGATGTTCATATTGAACATATGCGTGACAAAATTCGCATTCGTTTTCGTGTAGACGGTATTTTGAATACAAGTTTAGTTCTACCTCCTCAAGTGCATAGTGCAGTAGTAGCGCGAATCAAGGTGCTTTCAAACATGAAGCTTGATGAAAAACGAAAGCCACAAGATGGACGATTTTCTGCACGAATTGATGGAAGGAAAATTGATTTTCGTGTTTCTACATTTCCTGCATATTATGGTGAGAAAGTGGTTATGCGTATTCTTGATCAAGAAAGGGGAGTTAAGAAGCTTGATGATATGGGCTTGACCACTAAAAATCTTTCTCTTGTCAAAGAAGCCATTCAGCGTCCATACGGACTGATACTCATTACTGGTCCTACGGGCTCAGGTAAATCTACCACACTTTATTCTATGTTAAACGAAGTTGATAGGGAAAGTTTCAATGTACTTTCTCTTGAAGATCCCATTGAATACAATATGGATGGTGTAAGTCAATCTCAGGTTCGTCCAGAAATAGGTTATACATTTGCTTCTGGTTTGCGTACAACATTGCGTCAAGATCCAGATATTATCATGGTTGGTGAGATTAGAGATAAGGAAACCGCGCAGCTTGCGGTTCAAGCTGCGCTTACCGGCCACCTTGTTTATTCTACCCCTCACACCAACAATGCTGCCGGAGTTATACCGCGTCTTATTGATATGGGCGTTGATCCTTATCTTATTGCGCCAACACTTATTTTGGCCATTGCTCAACGACTTGTTGGACTGTTATGTCCTGGAGGGGGTAAACCAATACCAGTAGACGGAAGTATAAAAATGATGATAGATAAACAATTTTCAGATTTGCCAGAACAATATAAAAAAGAAATTTCATTTTCAAATACTATATATCAAATTTCTCCAACCTCTGATTGTCCCAGGGGTACTAGAGGTCGTATGGCAGTATTTGAAGCTTTCAAAATGGATAAAGAGATTGAAAATGTTATTTTGAAAAACCCAACCGAGCTTGAAATTTCCAGATTACTTAGACAGAAAGGTATGCTAGTTATGAAAGAAGACGCAATATTAAAAGCTTTTGAGAAAACCATACCGTTTGAGGAAGTTAATAAGCTCTAGTATAATAATGTTATGGATAATAAACCTTTAAGTATACTTTTTGTTGATGATGATAAATTTCTTCTGGATATGTATGCCCTGAAGTTTTCTAAAAACAATTTTGATGTTCATACCGCAGAAGGTCCTAATCCCGCCTTTAAAATGATTAGAGATGGATTTGAGCCGGACATACTTTTACTTGATTTGGTAATGCCGGGAATAGATGGTATGGAGTTTCTATCTACATTACGAAAAGAAGATCATATCAAAAAAACTGTGGTAATCATGCTTACCAATCAAGGTCTTCCTGATGATGTTTCTCGCGCCAAAAAACTTAATGTTGATGGATATATAATAAAAGCAACAACCATTCCTTCTGATGTTTTGGCTGAAGTACAAAAAATTTATTCATCCACAAAAAAATAATATATGGAATATAAAAAAGAAATTGAAGAATTGGTAGACACTGTCGTTAAAGAGGGAGCTTCCGATTTACATCTTGCAGAGGGGCGTACCCCTGTTATTCGCGTGTCCGGTCAATTACTTCCATTGGTAAAAAGGGCGGTAACAGGAATAAATGAAATAAAGGCCTATATCAATGAATTTCTCAGTGAAGAGAATAAAATTCTTTTAGAAAAAGACAGAGATGTTGATTTTTCTTACACTCTCACCAATGCCCGATTTCGTGGTAATGCTTTCTATCGCCAAGGCGCTATTTCCATTTCTCTAAGACTCATTCCCAAAAATATCAAAACTCTTGCTGAACTCAATCTTCCCCCAATACTTGAATCATTTACCAGAAAGCCCCAAGGTTTCTTTTTGGCGGTAGGCCCCATAGGTCAAGGAAAAACAACTACCCTAGCTTCACTTATTGAAATTATAAATCAAACAAGAACAGAACACATTTTAACCATTGAAGATCCAGTTGAATATTTATTTGAATCAAAAAAATCAGTCATAGATCAAAGAGAGGTCAGAATAGATACTCCAGATTTCAGTAGTGCTTTGATCGCTATGTTCCGTGAAGATATAGATGTTTGTCTAGTAGGAGAAATGCGAGATAATATCACAATGTCAACAGCTGTAACAGCGGCCGAAACTGGACATTTAATTTTTTCAACCCTACATACAAACAACGCCGCCCAAACCATAAACCGTATTATTGACTCATTTCCTTCCACACAACAAGACCAAATTCGCATTCAGCTTGCTGGGAGCTTAACAGGAATTTTTTCACAACGCCTCATTCCACGGATTTCAGGAGGTCTTATCCCAGCATATGAACTGCTTATAAACAATAGCGCTATTGCCAATCTAATCAGAGAAAGACGAACCCATGAAATCAATACTGTCATAGAAACAAGTTCGGGTGACGGAATGGTAGACATGAACCGCTCATTAGCCGAGCTTGTCAGATCAGGAGAGATTACAGTAGAAAGTGCCTATTTGAATTCGCTTAATCCAAAGACATTAGAAAGAATGATTTAAAATAACAAAATATGCTTTTCAATTATCAAGCTGTAGATCAAATGGGGGCAACAAAAAACGGATCAATTGATGCGGTTAATGTTGATGTTGCCATTTCTTCTTTACAGAGGAGAGGGCTTGTGATCACTACTATAAATGAAGATGGTGCAAAAAGATTTGGTTTATCCATGAATATTTCTTGGCTTTATAGAGTATCAAATAAAGATATCGTTATTCTTTCTCGTCAACTTTCCACACTTTTTGAGGCGCAAGTTTCGGCTCTTAGGATATTTCGACTTTTGGGGTCTGAAACTGAAAATAAAGTACTAGGCACTAAGCTTTTAACCATCGCTGACGATTTGCAGGCCGGAAGTTCTATATCCAACGCGCTTTCCAAACACCCAAAAGTTTTCTCTGAATTTTATGTCAGCATGAGAAGGGCGGGTGAAGAATCAGGTAAATTGGATGAAACATTCAGTTATCTTGCCGATTATCTGGATCGTACTTATGAGCT
>CAZZPF010000056.1:0-5522 GCA_964655515.1 uncultured Candidatus Saccharibacteria bacterium | reverse complement strand
CTCCGCATTTTCCTTTTGCATTTGTAACAAAAATTTCCCAAAACGCCAACAAAGATGCGGGCGGGGCGGAAGGGGGGTTTCAGGGGGGAATTCCGTCCCGCCCTCCACATTCTGCGATTCTTTCGCCTTTTTCGGGCGATTCTGCGATTTCTGCGAAATTGCTGGGGGATAGGGACTCGAACCCCAATACTTTGCGCCAAAGGCAAATGTCCTACCATTAGACGATCCCCCAATATAGATATAAAATACCTTAAAAACAGAGAATTTTCAAGATATTAACAAATAGCAACCACCGCCATTTCTAGTGGCAATGACTCTATATATGCTTTGTTTGTTGCATCATAAGCTTTTAGTAATTCCAAAAGTGTAGTTGAATTGATTTTCGTTTTTTCTTCTTTTGATAGTTTTTCTAAAACTTTCCAATCATCTTCTGATACTTGTTCTTTTAAAGTTTTTTCCAAGGCAGGCGCATTTCTTAAAAGTAAGATAATTCTCACTTTTTCAAGAATAAGTGAGGCAAATGTTTTCATAGAAATATTACTTTCTTTGGCAAGTGAAATAATAATCAAGGATTTCTCTTTTTCACTATGTGCTATGGCAATTATAAAATCATTAACCAACTCTCCCTTCGGAGCGCCGGTAATAGTTTCCACTTCGCTAATTGAGATTTTTTTATCTTTTGAAATGCTTATAACTTTTTGTAAAATGCCAAGGGTATCGCGAAATGATCCATCCCCAAGAAGAGCCATGAGATCGGGAACGCCAGTTTCTAGTGAATAACTTTCTTTCTTGGCAACCTTTAACACAAGTGTTTTCAAAATTTCTCTCGTTGGCTTTTTGAAAGAAAAAACTTGACAACGCGATATTACTGTTTCTGGAATTTTATCAGTCTCTGTTGTTGCTAGAATAAAAATGACATGAGTTGGAGGTTCTTCCAGAGTTTTGAGAATAGCATTAAAGGCCTCTTTGGTAAGCATATGCACCTCGTCAATAATATAAACTTTATGAGGTGATTCAAAGGGCAATACGCTCACTCCATCACGAATCTCACGAATATCATCAATGCCACGATTAGAAGCCGCATCTATTTCATAAATATCATTGTCACTAGTATTAAGAGATTTGGCAAAGATTCTAGCAATTGATGTTTTTCCCGTGCCTCGACTTCCGGAAAAAAGATAGGCATGGGCTATGCGATTTAGTTTAATTGAGCCCTCCAAAACCCTGACAATATGATCCTGACCAATAACATCAGACCATTGCTGTGGACGATATTTGCGATAGAGTACGAAAGAAGAATCTTTTGACATATAGGCTATTCTAGCATTTTGGAATAGCCCTTAACAATCTTTTCAACTTCCGTCAGATTATTGGCTTCCATCAATTTTATTCTCAACTCCTTTGCCCCTTGCCAACCAGAAACATAAGCTTTGAAATGTTTTTTCATAACTGCAAAGTTTTTTATATCTCCTAGAAGTTTATCAAAAAGTTTTGCATGCTCAAGCATTGCTAAAAGTCTTTCTCTGGAAGAAATTTGTTCCAGAGTTTTACCACTAAAAAACCAAGGATTACCGAATATTCCCTTGCCTATCATCACCCCATCGCAACCGTTTTCTTTTATTTTTTTATGAGCATCAACAAGACTTGTTATATCACCATTACCTATTATTAAGGTTTTGGGAGAAATCTTATCCCTCAATTTAATAATCTCCGGTATGAGCTCCCAATGCGCCGGAACATCAGACATTTCTTTTCGTGTACGCATATGTACCGTAAGGGCAGAAAGATTTTCTTTAAGTAATGCTTCAATCCACGTATCAATTTCAACTTTATTATAACCAATGCGAGTTTTGACTGAAATAGGTAAATTGGGTGCGCCCTCTTTTGCAGAGTTTATTATTTTCTTTGCCAGTTCGGTATTTCTAATATGTCCAGCACCTGCTCCTTGTTTCTCCACCGCACGGTCAGGACATCCCATATTTATATCAAGTCCATCAAAGCCAAGTTTTTCTACTAGTTTGGCCGCCTCAAACATTTTCTCTGGATTTCCAGAGAAAAGTTGCGCCACTATAGGTCGTTCTTTGGGAGAATATTCTAGGTCTCTAAGTAACATTTTTCTACCAGCAGAACAAAGACCGTCAGCAGAAACAAATTCTGTCCACATCACATCCGGCTTGCCATATTTAACAAACATAGCACGAAAAGCCACATCAGTGACATTGGCCATTGGTGCCATAACGAAAATGGGCTTTTTAAGCTTTTGCCAGAAATTCATAGATTTTATTATATTGGCATATTACTACCTCACTGCCTCATCTAGCAAATCTAAGATATCGTTATCACGGGCAGAACTGCCTAAAAGTATTATGCTGTAAGTTCTTTTTTGATTGCCTAATTTAAATAAAGATACACTAGTCCTATCTGCTTCAGGGGTATAGCCATTCTTACCTCCGGCATAAGATGCTAGATTTAGAAAATGTGTAGGATTTATCCATGTGTGCGTACGAATCGTTTTAGCTTTCAATAATGTAATTTCAAAAATATCATGATTATTTTCAAAAATCCATTGTGTAATAATTGATAAATCACGAGCTGTGGAGACATTTTGTTTTGAAAGACCTGAAGGGTCAGCAAAGTATGTACGGTATGCGCCTATACTATTTGCCCAATTATTCATTTCCTTAATAAAATTCTGACGACCATATTCTTGCGCTAGAGCTTCTGATGCATCATTACTGGAAACCATAAGTAAGGGAAAAAGTAATTCTTTTATTTTGAACTTTTCTTCTTCACGAAATTTTGCTTCATTACCATAACTTGCTAATACTTTTTTTGTGATGGTGATATTTTTTTCTTGATCAAGAAGTTTTTTGGCTATTACTGCTGTAACAAGCTTTGTAACAGAAGCTAAAGGTAAAATCTTATCTGCATTTTTTTCTAACACTATAACTTTTCTATTCATATCCATAACCACATAGGATGGAGCAGAAACTTTGACCTTTCCAGATGTTGGTAAAGAGTTTTTTGCGCTTTCTATAACTTTCCTAACATCATCGGCAGAATAAATGAAACCGCGGGAAAATCGTGAAATAAAAGTAGGATCTTCCTCACTTTCTTCAATTAATGTTGTGTTTGATAGAGATATAATAGATGGATTATTATTAAAAAAATAATAATTTAAAATATAATGAAAACCAAATATAACTATTAAGGAAATAACTCCACCAGTTATAATAGCTGTCAACATTGAAAAAATAAGAGTTCTAATATTTTCTGACATAAAAGCATTTTATCACATCATTTTCTCATTTTTTCATATAAAAAACATTATTCCCAAAACGAAGATCTATATAATCAAAAACAGGAGCAGTATTAGAACTTTTTGTTTTTATAAGAGTATCATTCCAGAAAGCCAAGAAATTTGAGAGAGTTTTATTGAATGTTGCACGATCATTAAAATAAACAATCATTTCGGATTGATCTGAATTCTTTATGTAAAGCTCATAATTTCCTCCTTCACCTATTAAAATTCCTAGAGGTTGAATATTTAATTTTTTTATGCTAAAAATAAACTTCTGCAATTCTTCAAATCTTTTTTTGTCAATAAATTCTGTGCCGATTATATTGTCACCTTTATCGGAAACTATATAGTATTTCAAATATATTTCATTGGAAAACTGTGATGACTTGGAAAAAACATAGCCCTGTGCATCAACCAAAAAACAATCCTCATTTTGATCATTTTGTTCATGAAATCCTTCACATGCAAGTGCCACTGGTATGCGCTCTTCAATATCAATTTCAATATTTGAAATATTTTTTCTAACTATGTTAATTTTATCAATACTTTTGAAAGAATTGGCTAAATTATTTTTTATATATTCTTTTGAATAAAATAATAAACTTGATTTGGGAATGAAATTAAAATAATATCCTGATAAATTTGCTGATGCTTTTTGTTCTATTTCACTTGAACTTAGTGTTTTAAGTCCATTGACTGTAATTGATCCGATCTGAAGAAATGGTAAGCGAATAACTAGAATCATAACAATAATAAAAGCCACAATACACATAATAAACAGAAGCGCTTTTATAATACTTTTCTTTCGCTTTTTCTTTAGATATTTAGGGGATTGTAGTGTGCGTGAACGCCTATTCATTATAAGCTTAATTATAAAATAGTACTTTTATTCATATATTTTTCTAATACCTCTGGAATCTTTATGGATCCATCTGCTTGTTGATAATTTTCTATTAGAGACACTAGAATGCGCGGTGTGGGAATAGCTGTGCAATTTAGAGAATGTGCATAACGCAATTTACCTAAAGTATCCTTGTAGCGAATATTCAACCTGCGAGTCTGAAAATCATGAAAATATGAGGCCGATGAAATCTCTCTGTATTTTTCTTCTTTTGGAACCCACAGTTCAATATCATATTTCTTGACCTGACCAAGACCTAGGTCTGCTCCACAATTGAGCACAGTATGATATGGAATTCCTAATGATTCAATGAATTCCTCACAATTTCTATTTATCTCTTCATGAAAAGTTGTGGAAGTTTCGTGACTAGCTTCACAAAGTATCACTTGTTCAAATTTATAAAATTCATGTACGCGAATAAGACCCTTTACATCCTTACTATGAGCACCTGCTTCTCGTCTGAAACAAGGAGAGAATCCGAGGTATCGTTTTGGTAAATCTTTTATTTCCAGCACTTCATCGCCGTGAAATGCCATCAGTGACACTTCGGCGGTACCGGAAAGAGTATCGCCATCTTGTGTCATATAAAAATCTTCAATATCTCCTGGAAGATGACCTGTTCCGTATAAATTTATTTTACGGACTATTGATGGAGCAATGATTGGCATAAAACTCTTCTTGCTAAAAAAATCAAGGGCGTATTGCCAAATGGCAAAAGTTAGCTTTACTCCATCACCTATTAAAAAATAACCTCTGAAGCCATGAACCTTGGTTCCCCTTTCAAAGTCCGCCATTCCTAGTTTTGTCATGATTTCAATATGATCTTTCGGTTCAAACTTAAACTTGGTTTTTTCACCCCATTTTTTTATTTCTTTATTATGAGCATCGCCATCACCTTCTGGAACTGAAACATCAGGAACATTTGGCACATGTAACATCATTGATTGCCAATTTTTGATTATTTCTTTTAGTATTTCCTCTTCTTTTTGAAGGGCATCTTTTACAATCTTCATTTCTGAAATCATTTTTTGACGCTCGGCTGGATTAGTTTTGGTTATTTGCTCACTTATAGCATTTTGTTCGGCGCGTTTTTTCTCAATAGAAGTTAAGATCTCACGGCGTTTATCATCAAGCACTATGAGCTTGTCAAGATCTATGTCAATGTGCTTTTTCTTGGCACCGGCTTGCACTATATCTTTATTTTCACGAATGAATTTGATATCTAACATGGATATATATTAACAGATAATGAAGACCTTTGACAATACGAAAAATAATTGGTGCACTCAAAAATTCATTAAGATTTAATACTTTCTTTAT
>CAZZPF010000055.1:0-3657 GCA_964655515.1 uncultured Candidatus Saccharibacteria bacterium | reverse complement strand
TTGTAAATATCAATATCAATGTTACTAAAAAAAATCAGACTGGAAGTACTAACTTGATTTAGAGCATAAGCTCCGAGACTTGAAGGAGAGGTACTGCGGAGCTCCTTTACCATAGTTTTTAATACCCTCCGACCGTCAGATTGAGCGTTCAAATTGCTCTTTGCTACTGAATTAAAATTAAAAATGCCACTGCTGAAACTACCCAGAGCAACCACTATAATTCCAAATACCCCTACAGCAACCACTATTTCAGCCAAACTTATTCCAGAATTAATTTTTAATTTATATTTCATTGTGGTAATAGTAGCACTGCTTGTTTTTGCCAAGCGCTGTTTATATTGATTGGATCAATAGTCTGCGACTGATAACCAGTAGCATTTATTTCTAAAGTATAGTTCCCATTATTTAAATTGTAAAAAAGCACTTGACCAGGCGGAATGCATGAGGAAGTGAAGGATATAATAAAATCAGAAATATTGGGAGTAAAATTATTATCTAAAGTTGAAAGGAAAATTTTGTAACGAATATAACGATCACCATTATGGATAGGATTTATGTTTGCATTTAAAATGTTATAATAGCTGGAAACGGTGCCATCTGGTCCTAAAAAGGTCCAGGTAGTAGTAGCGGTATTGTCGATTGAGGTGGCAATCTGAAATTTTACACTTTGACCAGTCTCGGGTGGTTGGTCAGTCGGGTAAATAAATACTTGACCCCAATTTGAGGCATTGCCTGTATCAAAAACCGAAGAAGTAAGATTGCCTGAAACCACATAATGGCCCAGAGAACTCAAAAGTTTTAGCTCGCCAGCTGGAATATTAATCTCAATATTACCATCGGAAGAATGGTAACGAGTTTTATCTATAAAATTGAGCTGGCCAGAACCACCCGACCAATCAGTTTGTCTTATATAACCTCTGTCTGTGACTAAAGTAGTATCATATATTCCCCCAAATAATCGCACTGATGCTCCAGAAACAGGCAATCCGGTAGCACTATCTTTTACCTCTACCAGAAGAAAATTGGGGTCATTGGTTGAAATGGTCAGATTAATATTCTGAACCGCATTCGGTAGAATAAGGATTGGCGATACGGGATTGGCACCAGCAAGATAAAAGCCTCCGCCTAGAGAGATTTGATAGGAGTCCCATTCTAAATTAGTAGTCTTCTGACCGCTGCCATCAGTCGTGAATGCACCACTCCATTTATAAACATCGGGCAAAGTGCCGATTAGTTTACTGCCACTCACAGTAAATGGCACATTTGGCACGACAGTACAAATATCATTAGTAGTTTGTACATTTATCGTACTTACTTTATCTATAATGAAAGATATCTGGGTAACTTGCTGTAAAAGTACCGTTGCGTCTGGTTTAATAGGATTAGGGTTGCCAGTTGAAGTAGCATATGTCCTATCAGTAGTATAACCAGATTTGGTAGCAGTAATTCTATAAGCATTTGATCCCGGTGGAGCATCTACTATCGCCAGGAGAGCGTTATTGTCGGTTGTTTCGTTTATAGAAATACCCGCCAGAGAATTTACTATAGAAACATTTGCTTGAGGTATCGGTACTCCATTGGCATCAAATACCTTCACAAAGAGAGCCCCGTTGGTCGAAGCTGTCTCTAGATTCTTTGGAGAAACATTGGCTATGGCTGTCATATTCTTAAAATTCTTACAAAAATCGCAATTAATGCTTATTTGGACCATTTTATAATCAGCTGGAGAGAGATCGTTTGGAGTACCACTGATAGTACCGTCAAACGGATCATCAATGTTGCGAATGATACGAGTTACTAAAAAAGTTCTCCCATCTCGCACTACGGTGCTAGTGGCCGCAAGGACACCCAAAGGAATACCTTGAGTAAGACCTACATTAGCAAATGGCATGTTACGCACTATTTCAAATTGTTCATTCAAGAGGTCAATAGCTACTATTTTATCTCTAGAGACTGTTATGAGATTAATGAGACTAGCATAGCCGTTGTATATAGAGACAGCCACAACAGCAAAAACGGCCGCCGAAATAATAACCTCAATTAAAGAAAATCCTCCGTTATTAATTTTCAATTTCCAATTTACAATTTTCATTAAATTTACAATGAGAAGATTACCAACATGTAAATTATACAATAAAAAGAAAATAGCTGAACATACTTATGTGTACACTCTACTACCAGTGTTGGGTGTTGTGAACTTATTGTATAGCATCGACGAGAGAGTAGGTTGGCAGAAGCATGGCGATAGCGCCAACGGCGATACCGATGAGGATCATTAAAAATGGTTCTATAATTCTATAATAGTAGAAAGATCTTTGGTCTTTTGGTCAATTTCGCTTTCATAGAAAACTGCCACATTTTCCAGCATGTCTGTCGTCTTGCCTGTCTCCTCCCCCACGCTAAGCATTTCGCTTACAAAAATTGGATAAAGCTTGCCACTAAGAGTGGCGGACAAAAGCTCCCCTACTTTGTCAACCTATTTTCTATACTTTTGATTATGTAAGTTTTCTCCTTATTATTTAAGGGTAAAATATACTTTTTAAGTTCGTTAATGTAATTTCCACTAATACCAGTGAAGGAGTTAGAAATATCATCTGTTTTCAAAAAATTAATTACTTCAAGATATTTTTCTTTTAATTCTAAAATAATTTGTCGGTATATTTTTTCTAACTCCTCTTTAGAATACCCAAGACTTTTTTCAGTTTCAAGAATCACATTATCTAAAACTTCTTTTAGATGTTTTTCTTCAATAAGATTTTTTATGCGAGTTTCTTCATCTTCCCATAGTTGTTTATTTTCTTTTAAATAATTCTCAACATTAGGATATAATTTGTCATGGATAGTTCCCCAATCGTCTTTTGTCAAATCATTTTTATATTTTTGAGCAATAACTTTTGCACCTTGATCTTTTTGAGAAATAGCACTTTCATTTCCCATGCTCAATTTTCTTAACTCCTCAATATTGCCGAGTATTGCATTTCCGATAAACTCATCAAGAGTACTAGTTGCAAGAAGAGAATAGTGAAGAGTTGTTTTTTCTTGTTCTTTATCTGAAAGTTTATATAAATTATAATTCTCAAATTTTTGTGGTACCGTTTCAATTTTGAAAAAGTTATTATTTCTTGGGTCGGCATAATATTTTTCCCCTTCAATATAAGCAATAATGACTGCATGATTTATTTCTCTGCCAATCTCAATAGGTATTTGATGTTTCTCACAAATAGCTCCTAAAGCAATTGCTGCACCTGTACAGTCAAGACCATAGACGCCCTCATCTTTTTCAAGTGCTAGTTTGGGAGTAAAACCCCAACCAACTTTAGTGTTACTAATTTGTTCAGTATATTGTTTTAGTAGCTCTTTTTTATCGGAAATCTTTTCTAACTCCTCCAAATTATTTATTTCTATAAATTCAGGTAAAATTTTGAGAAATTCTTTTTTGATATTTAAAGCTGACTTTTCAGGGTCTTCTTTGTTGCTTTCTGTTAAAACCATTGTGGATAAAAGATTTTCAAAATTCTCCTTTTGCTTAGGAGATAAATCATTAAATCCTTGTTTCGGAGGCATCTCGTTTTTCATATTCATAAAATGATTTTATCATTTTATGAGGTATTTTCCCAGTTATTCATGCAAATTGCCTTTTGTAAAGTTAGATAGGTA
>CAZZPF010000054.1:0-2834 GCA_964655515.1 uncultured Candidatus Saccharibacteria bacterium | reverse complement strand
ATATTATTTAAATTAAAAGGACCATCATTTTTTCTGAATTGCCACGAAGAATCAATTAAAAGATTATTGTTTAGCGTATCAAAAAATCCAACCGTTCCAGCTTCGCTGGTTCCGCCATATTGACTCCAGCCTTTGGCTGATACTGTCCCAGAAAAAGAGGAAGTTTGATAGTAGATGGCGATTCTTCCTCCACCACCGGGACCAAAACACACATTTGGGCAGTCGGCTCTTCCTCCCGTGGAAGTAAATTCACCTGTACCCATCAAAAGATTAGTTTCAACATATATACTGCCGCCACTTCCAGTGGCGCTTGAATTAGCAGATATTATTCCGTCATTGGTTAGTGAACCAGTGACAACTAATTGGATGGCGCCACCGCCGTAAGAATAATTAGCATTACCATTCCCACCACTTCCCAAGTCTGTCGGTTTTGTTGCAGAGCCGTACAACGAGGTTGCACCATTACCACTGCCTATGCCTCCATAACTAGCGCCCGCGCGATAATCCAACTCTGAAGTTGGAGCCCCGGGTCCAGTGGCGCGAGGATAACCTTTGCCATCAGCGGAAATGTATGCACCCGGGTCGATGGTTATGTTGGTTGCATTTATTTTTACTCCTTTAAAATTATTTCCAGAATTTGGATCGCCTTCCAGGGTAAGTATCGCATTGTTTGTAATAGTTAAATTATGAAAATTGTATTCACCGGCAGGCAATGTTGTGCTTACCGTCATAACCACATCCGATTCACCGCTATCTGGAATTGCGTTTTGGTTTAAGTCAGATTGTAAAATGGCAGAAGCGTCTACAGAATTCACAATCCAAAAAGAGCTAAAAATGAAGATCAAAATCGTCAATTGCAATGTCTTTTTCAGTAAAATCATAGTTGCCTTCATACTAGCAAAATTTAAAATAAAGCGCCAAGCGATCGAGAATAGAAGCTTCGTGGGGTGTATTTGGGTCGTCGAGCATGTTATTTCAATAAATCTTCGAGTTCACAGGACAGTAATGCTGATTTGTTTAATACAATTTGCTCTTTCTGATTGAAATTCCCTGCGGTCGTGGGCGTACGTATAACTTTGGTAATAATGGCATCACCGAGCATGATCCGATTAACTTTTTTGATATAATCCGTATTTTTCCCAAAAAATAGAGTCGTGAACTGTTTGAGCTGGTCATTCAATTCTGCCCCTGATTTGAAACTGACCAACGACATCAGATCATCCCTTATATCTACGCCAAGGGACTTCTGAAATTTTATCCATTCATATGTGACTGTATAAACTATTTTAACAATCTCGGTTTCTATCGTGTTGTATATATAAATAAAGGAAAAGTTGTCTGTGCTGAAATCTTCAGTTATAAGGATTTTTTTTAGACCGGTAACTGTGTAAATCTTATAATTATTAAGTAAATGAAAATAAGTTTCAAGCCAACTTTTGAGCCAATTCGTAATAAAATTCTGGTCCAGGAAGAGAGGTTTCAAATCCTGTTCTAAATTAGTATTACTCACATCATTCATCTTCAGAGTCAACTTATCAAAAAGAGACCGTAAATCTGTAATATCAATACTCTTTGCTTTAAGATAATCCAGATCTGGAACAGCTTTTTTCTCCATGTACCAAAGTAAATCATATATGTCTCGTCCTTTTTCTTCATAAACAGCATCGCCTACTCCACGAGTTCCGCGCAAGAAAATTGCAGCGATTTTGCTCGCCATAAGCGCTGACATATTGTATGTTTTTATTACAAAAGAAAGCTGATCAGTATTTAAGGGGATACGCTCTATGACCGTTTTGGGTGCAATAAACTGATTAAGGTCAATTTTAACATGTACCTGTTTTGATGGATACCCTATGCCAAGTTTATCACCAATATTAAAGTTCAAACGAAGCCCTCGACCATTTATTAATTTTATAGTCAGAAATTCAGCTCCCGTATCATATGTATTTAAAAAATGGGCCTCAATCTCGGTTTTCAGGTTATTTAAAAAATCTTCAGTACACGATTCGGTTATTTCAAAATCCAAATCGACAGACATTCTATTTAGATTATGACAAATACGTAAAGCAGACCCGCCATACATAGTCCAGTTGCTGTATTTTGGATGATGATAAATAAAATTAAGAACATAATACTGCAGGTCCTCTTTCAAGACATTGCGTTCTGTTTCTACATCCATCTTGCTATGTATTCCAAGCTCTTCAAGCTTGCCTTTTAATTTCATTAAAATCTGATTATTCATGATTGAGATATTCTTTTATCATTTTATAAAATTTATTTCTTTCAGATTTTTCCATTTCATCAATATCTATACGCAACTCTTCAACTATTCTCTCTACATCTTCAAATTTAATCCCGCGAAACTGATTTGTTTTAAAATACAAGAGATCAAAAAGTGCTTTTGAGGGTGTTGCAATAAAAAAATCAAAATTCCCCTTTACTAAAGAAAATCCTGAAAAAATATCTTTCTTTATTGACTGATAAGTAAAATTGCCTACTTTCGTAACATAATAACGACTAACTTTCTCTGTAACTGAAGTAATATTATGTATAGCTTCAGTGTTTAAATTATAATACTGCAATGCTGTCCAAGAACTTACATACGATGGCGAACGAAGGATATTTGCAAGAAAAAATGAGTAAGATATTTCTCCTTTATTCTTGTTATAAAAATCAGTGGTAACATACAACCCTCTTTTGAGAGATAAAATATCCTTTCGCATCAAAGAACGGCTGATATAGGTATCAACAGTTGTGCTTTTAATATTATACTGTTTACTAAGCTGAAAAACTGTCTCTTTACTGAAGTAAGATAGGGGTTTTAGCTGTTCAAT
>CAZZPF010000053.1:0-6893 GCA_964655515.1 uncultured Candidatus Saccharibacteria bacterium | reverse complement strand
GTTGACGCCCCTTCTCGATACAATTAGAGTATATAGTATATTAGAAAATAAAACAAGTTATTGTACGCGTCCACCACAAATGATGACTATTTTATCTAAAGTTCGATTCTGGTCTGGGTCTACCCCAAAAGAAACCAAACGGCACTTAAATATACAGCTCAAATATTTGTGCCCCCGACAAGAGATTATTATAACTATATTTTCTGATAGGGAGTATATGCAGGGGTTGTACAACAGATTGCTTTTTATTAGGGCGATGAGTTTTCTATGTTAACATATGTTAACTCTTGCAATTTTTGTTAACATAGACTATAATATAGCTATGAAAAATAAGGAATTATTATCAACAACTGAAGTAGCTAAAATCCTTGGTATTAGTCGTATCGCTGTTTTTAAAAAAATTCAAAGTGGAGATATAAAGGCCAGAAAAATTGGTCGTAATTATGTTATTGAAAATGCTGATTTAAGTTCAGTTCTTGGTATTGTTTTGTCTCCAGAAAGGAAAAAGGAAATTGAAAAATCAGTCAATAAAACAATAAAAGAATATGGTGAAGCCCTGAAAATGCTTGGTAAAGAGTAAATAATCTATGAGAACCATTTCAGTTGCTGATGTTGAATATATTGCTTATGATCTAGCAAAAAAACTCATGACATATGATGAGCCTATTCCCGATTTCATAACTCGTTTCCCAAATGTTTTAGAACGATGCCTCGTCCAACCATTTCAAAGTTTTGAAGGGAAAAATCTTTATAAAGGTTTAATAAAAAAGACCGCCATTCTTTTTTATTTGATGATAAAAAATCATCCCTTCAAAAATGGGAATAAGAGAATTGCAGTTTCCACAACACTTTTCTTTTTGGCTGACAATGATAAATGGCTTAAAATAAGTAACCAAGAACTTTATAATTTTGCAAAATGGGTAGCAGAGAGTAATGCTAATCTCAAAGAGGCAACAGTCGATGCTATAGAAAAATTTATCAGTTTGTATATTGTAGATTTATAACATTCTCTAAATATTTGTGCGCCCAGTAGGAATCGAACCTACGACCCACTCCTTAAAAGGGAGATGCTCTACCAACTGAGCTATGGGCGCAATGCTAATATTATCAACTATCATCTGTTTAATTTGTAAAATGTTCTGGGCCTACCAAGACAGCTATGGGCGCATATTATAAGAAAACTCGTATAAGCAGAAGAATTTTCTTAACGAACTATAACACATTTTTATCAAAGTGGAAGGTCAAAAGCTATGAAGCCAGGGCCCGTGAGAAGGAGGGTGATAGAAATAATAAATAAAATAAGATAATAATTTACACCATCACTAAGAAAAACCCTCTTTTGAATTTTTTGCAAAAGACAGATTGCTAGAAAAATTACAGAAACCAGAGCGGCTAATTGAGTATAAAGACCTATTACAAGCAAAATACCTATAATTGCTTTTACTAACCCTTGTAATATTTCTTTTATATCCGTGCGTTTTTTCAATTTCCCATATGCCCAAAAAATAAATATTGCACCCAAAGTTAGTCTAAGAAGAAGTGGCGCAAACCCTTGATATATAAGCAAGTATGGGAAAAGTGAAAGCATATTGATATTTGATTAATTTCCTATAAAGTAATGATATGGTATCACAAATATACTTATTACTCCATAATATAAGAAGTACATATAATGTTGGCTCTATATTTAGAATAGCTGATGCTACGGGTGTATCTAAGATATATCTTTCTGGTTATACACCAGCTCCCATTGATCGCTTTGGTCGTGTAAGGAAGGATATTGCAAAAGTATCACTTGGTGCAGAAAGAAGTGTGACATGGGAGAGTGTTGGGGATATGGAAAAATTGATAAGAAAATTAAAAAAACAAAAATTTTTAATATGTGCGATAGAGCAAGATGAAAAGTCAATAGATTTCAGGAAAATTCCTAAGAAAGATAAAATCCTATTAATTTTAGGTAATGAGGTAGATGGAGTAGAGCAGGGTATATTAAATTCTTGCGATATAGTAGCAGAAATACCAATGTTTGGATCAAAAGAATCGTTAAATGTTTCAGTATCCGTTGGTATAGTTTTGTATAGTTTACTAGAATAATTTGTGTATTGACATTGTATCTATATTGTATATACTTTACATATGAATACACAAACATTAAATGTGAGGATAAATAAGAATACTAAACAGCAAGCCCAGAAAATAGTCGAAAAAATGGGACTTGATCTTTCTTCTGCCGTAAAGCTTTTTTTAAATAAAGTTATTATAACTAAATCTATACCCTTTGATGTAAGAACAGAAAATGGATATACTCCTGCTTTTGAAGCACGATTGCTGAAGGAAGTAAAATATTTAAAAAAACATGGCAAACGATACGACAGTTTTGAAGAAGCTATCAAAGAGCTCGATAGATAGAAAATATAAACTAGTTTTCTCCTCAAGATTTAAGAAAGCTTGCAAAAAGCATTCAAAATCAGGCAAATATGATTTCAATAAGATTATAGAAATTCTTGATATCTTATCAAGAGGACAGGAGCTGAACCTGCACCATAGAGACCATGCGTTAAAAGCAAATTGGAATGGTTATAGAGAATGTCATATTTATAGTGATTTATTATTGATCTATAAGTTTGATAATGATGAATTACAACTTGCTAATATAGGAAATCACTCAGAACTATTTGGCTGATAATTTCTGATGCACATTACAAAAATGGGTACCTCTACCGCCCACCACAATCCTGACAATTTTTCCTTTACACCTTGGTTTTGAACAGGTAGTGCCAGTTTTTCTGTAAGCCCTGTGTTTTTCTTGAAATTTTCCTGGCTGACCATCAATATTCCTATAATCAGACATGGAGTCACCACCGAAATCTATGCCTTTTAACAAAGTAGTTCTCATTGCTTTGTACAACTTCTTTAATTTTTTGTCCGAGATATCTTTAACTAATTTTTCTGGATTTATTCCTGCGCGCCACAGACTTTCATCAGCGTAAATATTTCCAATGCCAGCAATAATGCTTTGATCCATTAAAATCAACTTTATTTTTCCTTGAGGTTTTTTATTTATCTGATTTTTAAAAACTGCAAATGTAAATTCTTTTTCAAGTGGTTCTGGTCCAATACCTTTCAGATGTATAGTTTCATGCATTGTTTCAGTTGGCAGAAGTGTGACCTTTGCAAATTTTCTCATATCACAAAGTTCTACAGTTTTTCCATTTGAAAGGTAGAAAATAAGACGAATAAAGCGATTGAATGGGTCTTTTCTATTGTAATTTCCATACATTACATGTCCTGTCATCTTCATATGAATGAGAATTGTATGATTATTAGAAAGATGAATTAGAACATTTTTTGCGCGCCGAGTGACGCGAATAATTTTTGTATTTTTTATTTTCTTTTTAAAATATTTAAAATATTGAGGATCTTTAATATTATCCGAACCATGAAAATAGGCACTATTATATTCAGTCCAAACATCACTAATGACAAGACCAGGTATTATACGGTCAAGTCCTGAAGCTGTAGTTTGTACTTCTGGCAATTCTGGCATACAATTCTTATATCATATTTTTCTTTTTATTGCTCAATGAAACATTATAAACATAGCATTATTGCATTTTGCGCCGTCATATTACTCGGAGTGCCATGGCTTATTACTTCATATCCACAAAGTGCTCGTTTTATAGATAATATATTTAACTATGTTGGGAATAATTTTGCGGCAGTATTTTTCTACGAATCTATTACGGTAGCGCAACTTCACGATAAATATAATGCCGTGCCCAGTAGTCAGAGTAAAGTTAGAATTTTCCTTGTTCCTGGGCATGAACCAGATTTTGGCGGTACTGAGTTTGGAAATCTTAAAGAAAGAGACATTGTTGTTGATTTGGCAAAATATCTTGAAGGTTTTTTAAAAAATAATTCACATTACGAAGTGGTGATATCCAGAGATAAAAATTCTTGGAATGCCGACTTGCAAAAATATTTTGATGACCACTGGAATGATATCAAAATCTTTTTCAGTCAAAATAAGAATGAAATGATTCGTCCTATAAATAATGGAACAGTCAAAAAGATTTCTAATGGAGTAAAGCACAATAGTGCCCCTCAAAATGTTGCCTTACGCCTATATGGAATAAATAAATGGGCCAATGAAAATAAAATTGACATTGTTATACATATTCATTTTAATGATTATCCTAGAAAAAATTCTTTAGTATCAGGAAGATACTCTGGTTTTGCCATTTATATTCCTGAAAAACAATATTCAAATAGTAAAACAACAAATGCTGTGGCTTATGCAGTTTTTAAACGATTGTCTAAATATAATACTGTAAGTAATTTACCAAAAGAAGATTCTGGTCTAGTAGAAGAACAAGAACTTATTGCAATTGGATCACACAATACCCTGGATGCTCCGAGTATGCTCATTGAATATGGGTATATTTATGAATCACAGTTCAATGATCCTAATGTTAGAGAATATAAGATTAAAGATTTAGCTTTTCAAACATATTTAGGTATTGAAGATTTTTTTGGCTATTAAAATAATTGTTCTTACTTTTTTTGAGTCATTTTTCTAATCTCTTCTCGCGCCACCTCGGCATCACTCCATGGAATTTTTTTGCCATTTGGTCCCATAATATAAGGATCAGTACCTTTACCTGTTATCAACACAGTATCCCCAATTTTTGCACTGTTTATAGCTTCAGCTATAGCTTCTCTACGATTCATAATGATTTTTGGACTTTGTTTTATAATTCCTCTTGCAACATCCGCCACTATTTTATTTGGATCTTCATCGTAAGGATCTTCATCGGTTAATATGATTTCATCACAATATGCATCAGCAATACGGCCCATTTCTTTACGCTTCCATGTGTCGCGACCTCCGCCAGTTCCACCTAGCACACAAATGTTTTTAGACATTAGATTTTTTTTGTCAAAAATTTGATAGAGCTTCTCAAGCGAATCTGCAGTATGAGCATAGTCCACTATAACTGTAAAATCTTGTCCGCAATCTATGAACTGTACTCTGCCGGGAATTACTTTTAAATTAGAAATAGCTTTTTTAATTACCCCTTCTTTTACATCTAATATTCTAGCAAGTGTAATGCCCGCTAAAATATTGTATTTATTAAATTCTCCCAAGAGTGGTGTGTAAGGTATCTCATCTCTTATATTAAAAGTCTTTTTTATTTCTACATCAAAGGCTAGGAACTTCTCACTTTCTTTATCATCTGAATTTGAAATGATTATTCTTGGTCTTTTATTTGACCTTGAAAGTTCCTTGGCTATTTCAAGCTTTGCATCTCTGTATTTCTCATACGAACCATGTGCTTCAATGTGTTCAGGTGAGAGATTTGTAAAGACTAAAGCATTGAGCTCAATGAATTTGTGCCGATACTGAAGAGTGCCTTGTGAAGTCATTTCCAAAATAACATAGTCACATTTTTTCGATATCGCTTTTCGTATCAATCTCTGAACAAAAAATCTTCCGGGCATGGACATTTTGAATTTATTATCTGTTGATTCATTACCGATTTTGTATCTGATGGTGTTTGAAAGTGCAGTTGTATAACCCGCTTCTTCAAGTATGGCATTTATGATTTCTATAGTGGTGCTTTTACCTTTTGTACCTGTAACTCCAATCACTTTTATTTTTCTGGAAGGAAAACGGTATATGCACGCAGCCAAAAAAGCCAATTTATAGTGATAGATAGGTTGAAAAAATGAGAAGATTTTAACTGGGATATATCTGCGTATTTTGGATAAAGTATTTTCAAGCATAATTATTTTCCCAAAAGTTTTAAAGCTTCCTTAACTTTTTCATTTGTTTTTGTAATTGTTTTTGATAATTTTTTTAAGGCATCACGCGATTCGCTTTGGCTATAACCAAGAGATTTAAGCGCCTCAAGAGCATCAGCATCATTTTTCATAGCTTTTTCTGATTCTGGAGTATGAGCAACATTTTCAAATTTATCTTTTAATTCCATCACTATTTTTTCTGCAATTTTTTTACCAATTCCAGAAACCTTTGTGAGATGAGAAGTATCACCAGTTTGTATTGCTGTTTCTAGACTATGTACTGATGCAGAGTTTAATATCCCTAAGGCGGTTTTTGGTCCGATTCCTGAAATAGTAATGAGAAGCTCAAAGAAATTTAATTCGGCAAGTGCCAGAAAACCATAGAGATCCATAGCATTTTCACGCACAGCCAGATATGTCCACAAAGTGATTTTTTTTTCATCCCTACCAATTTTTGACATAATATCCGAAGTGACGAATACTTTATATCCTACACCTTGCACATCAAGAACTATATACTTGGAATCTATGTGAGCAATCATACCTGTAAGACGAGATATCATAGGTCTATCATAGCTGAAACCTTGTCTTTTTTAAAGGTGTATGATAGTTTTGTCATACATAAACATTTATGGCTATAACTTCGTCAGCAAAGAAGGCATTTAGAACAAGTGCTAGAAAAAGAGTAAATAATCTTCGCACAAAGGTGGCTATAGATGTTCCTCTGAAAAAATTCCGTAGACTTATTGCAGAAAAAAAGCCAAAAGAAGCAAAAGCCCTTGTGCCTGTTCTCTACAAAGCTCTTGATAAAGCGGCAAAAAGAAATTTTATCAAAAACAATACAGCTTCTCGTTACAAGTCTAGAATAATGAAGGCGGTAAAGAAGCTCGGGTAGAATCTCTATTCAGACTCAACTTTTTTCGTGGTGCCCTCGGTAGGAATCGAACCTACATCACAACTTCCGCAAAGTTGTGTCCTATCCATTGAACGACGAGGGCAATACGCAATGTGTATGAAAATTAGACTAACATATTTCTATCAAAACCCAAATCTTTCTAATATTTTTTGTGAAAGTGGCTCGCTGTGTT
>CAZZPF010000052.1:0-3379 GCA_964655515.1 uncultured Candidatus Saccharibacteria bacterium | reverse complement strand
TTTCATAATTTTCATTTTGTGAATTGCGATCGCGGCTTCTAACGGGATTATTTTGGAACCATAGCTTTTTTGGATAAAATATTTATCACCTGATTGATTACTTCTATTGGGGTAGAATTTGCCTTTACAATGTAGCCTGCTACTCCTAATTTATTACCTCGATCAATATCGGATTGTTCGCTTTTATTAGATAAAATTATTTTTGTGGAATTGAGAGATAATTTATCAGCATTTATTTTTTCTAACATTTCAAAACCATCCATTTCAGGCATAACTATATCTACTAAAATAACATCAAGATTAAGTCCATTTTTAAGTTTTTCTATAGCTTGTACACCGCTCTCTGCCGTATAAACTTCAAAATTATTTTGGCTAAATTTCAGCGCATACATATCTAAAAGAAAATTATCATCGTCTACTATTAAAATTTTTCTTTTTTCTCCTTCCATTTATTAAGCAATTATACTATAAAATAAATTATAAACAACTTCCTGTGGACAACCCAGATAGAGATAGAGGCTTAGCCTCTATCTGGTAAATTATCTTCTTCTAAAAGAGAAGTCTTGCCTCTTTCTTCTCTTATAATCGAAACTATCTCGTCACAATGTTTTTTAAAATTCTTACTACCATCAAAAGTTTCTAGGATTCTTTTTCCTTCTTCTTTTGTGACAATTTTAAAATTGTTATTTTCATATTCATAATCACTCGCGAAAACAAGATTTATTTTATTCTTCGGAATATGATGAACTTGGTAATTTTTATTTACATATCCAATAATTTTGTTAAAATAATTTTCTTTATTAATGAGATGCGACTTAAAAGGACCCTGTAAAAGCGATCCAGTGCGAGAATGTTTTATATTAAAATAATAAGTGTAGCCTCCTTGTAATTTTTTCATAAAATCACTAATACCGCCATCCACTAATTGTTTTAAGATAAAATGAAAATGATTCGGATTAAAACAGTAAGCAATAATTGCAACCAATGGCTCAGATAGAGGCTTAGCCTCTATCTCTGTTTTTCTTAAATTTGCTAAACTTTCTATTCCATCAATTCTATTAAATTCTAAAACACTCTCAATAAAACGATGCAAATCTTTCTCATCACTAAAAATATCCCGCTTATCTACTCCGCGATTATATATATGATAATACTCACCTGTTACAATTGATTGTTTTCTCATTATTCAAGTATATCATACCTTAAAATCTACAGATAGAGGCTTAGCCTCTATCTGTAGCCTCTATCTGCAATAATAGGCTCTGTCGACTTTGGTCTGAATGGTGGAAGCGCATAGACCAGCGTTGATTTTCTGTCATCAACATCGGCAAAAAATTCTCTGCCGTTAGCATCTTGGAGGTTTACTAGAGAATTATTACCTAAGTTGCACTCACAAGAAGTGGCGCGAAAAATATAAGAGCTATTATAAATTTTTTCATGTTATTCATTCTCATCGCTAAAATTATACACTTCTATAAAAGGAATAATGCCCTCTATGGATTTTAACATTGCATCTTCTCGCATCATAAGCATCCCCTTTTTACGAACTATTTTGTAAATTTCCGCATTGGTGGGACTTTTTAATATCACACTTTGCATCTCCTTATCTATTTTAAACATTTCAAAAATGGCAATACGACCTTTTGTGCCAGAAGGACATTCAGAAGATGGAACCGTATCATACATCTTATCCTTAATTCCAATTTCTTTTTTAAATTCATCCGGTAAATCTTTCATCTGCTCTTCAATTTGCATTTTAATACTTGTATCCATTGGCACCAGTTTTCGTGAAGTTGGACAAGTCATCCTGGCTAAGCGCTGCGCAATAGACAAAATAAGAGTCGGCGCAATTAAGTACGGGTCAATACCCATGTCAATCAATCGAGGTATTGCACCAATGGCGTTATTTGTATGGAGGGTTGAAAGAACAAGGTGCCCGGTTAAAGCCGCTTGAATGGCAAGTTGCGCCGTTTCTTTGTCGCGTATTTCTCCGACCATTATTATATCCGGGTCCTGACGCAAAATGGAACGGAGTCCAGAAGCAAAAGTATATCCGATTTCAGACATCATTTGTGATTGATTAATATCGGGCATATGATATTCCACCGGATCTTCTAAAGACACAATGTTACTTTTTTCTTTGTCAAATTCATTCATCATTGAATATAGGGTGGTGGATTTTCCAGACCCCGTTGGACCAGTAATCAAAATAAGTCCATATGGTTTTTTTATCGCTTCTTTAATCATATTAAGATTTGTTTTGGATAGACCTAATTGATCTAAAGATTTGACTCCTTTTTCGGAATCCAAAATACGCATAGCAATTTTCTCGCCATAATATGCCGGCATAGTAGAAACACGAAAATCAATTTTACGCCCCTCAATATTGGCGCTAAATGATCCGTCTTGAGGTTTTCTTTTTTCATCTAATCGAAGTTTGGCCAAAATTTTTACACGCGCCACTATTCCACTGTAAATACTGGGTGGCAATACTAGACTGGTATGTAAAGTTCCATCCACGCGAAAACGTACTTTTACTTTTTCTCCATTGTGTTCAATGTGTATATCAGAAGCACCTCCTTCTATGGCATTGCGCAGGATAACAGCAACAATCTTTATAACTGGCGCGGCTTCTACTATTTTTGCTTCTGCGCCCGGTTTTATATTTTTAATTTCTTTACTTAAATTTTCTTCACTTAAACTTTCAGCTTCTATCATTCTTTCTTGATCTAACTCATCAAGCGCCTCTTCTACTTGGCCTGAGATGCCTTTGTAAGTTTCCATTATACTTTTATAATCACTTTTAGAAATGAGAAAAATCTTAAAGGGAATACCAAGTTTGACAGAAATAAATTGCAAAGCATCCATTGCTTGTATATTTTCTGGATCTGTAATACCAACCTCTAATACTCCTTCTTGCAACTCAATCGGGGCAAAATGATAGTGCGTCGCTGAATCTTCTGAAATATACTTTAGGGCATTAAAAGAAGTGTCTCCTATATTCACTTTCTTGACTGGTATTTGTAAATATCGCCCTCTTACTTCAAGAATTTTTTCTTCTGAAACGCCAGATTCAATTAAAGCTTCATCAATGTCTCCGTTATACTTCTCTTGAGCATAACTTTTAATCTCACCTATCTGGTTCTTGTTGATTACACCTTCTTTAGCTAACTCTTCTAAAAAACTCATTTCATTAGAAATTTTATTAATAATTTTAGTCGGTTTCTGTTAGTCATGTGGTATATTTCTAAGGTAGGGCTGAAGTTGTTGTTCCGGTATTTCCACTTCCAGTATTTGTTGGTGGCGCAATATTATCAACTCCAATTGGGGCAAACGGGTTCGGTCTGCCTTCATTTCCATCTGGTATAAGTGTGATACT
>CAZZPF010000051.1:0-6857 GCA_964655515.1 uncultured Candidatus Saccharibacteria bacterium | reverse complement strand
TCTTTTCTACAGTTAATGTAAGCATAGGTCACTACTTTAATATAATCTTATCAATAAATCAAGCGGGGGTATCAGCTCTCTTTTTAACCAGCATCTGAAGCGTTGTTACTTGTACTGATACATGAGCAATTTGATCGGTATTTGAATTTTATTAAAAATTTTATTTATTTTCGGCAATAGAATGAGTTGGTAATCCTTTGGCATAAATTCTCTGGATCTCGGAAGCAGTCAATGCGCTGATATAAACTGCAACATCGTCTATGTTACCAATAAAAGGATTACTAGTGAGATTACCACCATAAATACCGACTATCATTTTACTAAATGTCGTATCCGCTGTACATGGAATACTGGTCTGACCTACAAATTTGCCATTAATATAAACATTAAACAATTTGCTACCACCGAAGGTTTGATCATAAGAAACAGCAATATGTTGCCATACACCTTGAGAAAGAGTTGTATTAGGAACATTAACAAGAGGACAAGTATCCCCACCAACACCAAGTAAATTACTAGAACCATTATTATAATAAAGCCAAAATGGTCTGGAACTAACTAAATTTCTTGTATCAATCAAGTATTGTAATGATGAAAGATTACCTGGTTTAACCCACAAACTAAATGTATATTTCGTAAGACTATCTGGATAATTTATTGAGGTGTTTGCAACATAATCATTTGCTACCACTGGTGAATTTAATAAAACAGAATTACCTGTGGCAGTAGGAGTATTACCAGTACCAGATACTCTAGATGCTGATCCAGAAAGCACACCATCATTTTTATATTGTGATTTATCTATCGCATTTTGAGTAAGAGAACCGGGTTCATTAAAATCCCAGAACAGTGCCGCATCCGCACCTAATGTACGATAATTATATCCACTGAATTGTTGACCAGCCGCCACACTTCCCTTATCTCGCGCCGACTTTAAAGCCGCCAAAATAATACTGGAAAGCAAGCCGACTATTGAAATGACTACAAGTAATTCTATGAGAGTGAAGCCGGCAATTTTTCTGATTTTTTTAATTTTCATATTCATTTATTTAATAAATAATTGATAATGAAATAAGTAGCAATAATGTTCGTAATAAAAGCAAGAACCATGACTGTATAAACAGATTTTGGTATTTGAATTTTATTAAAAATTTTATTCATATAAATTTATAGTAAAAAATAATAAACAACAAAAATTGTAACTATAATATTGAGAATTACAAAGCCAAGCAAAACTCCACCAGCTTGTGACTGATCTTTAATAATACCCTTTTTCAAAAGCCAACCTGACATGCCAGAAGTTTGAGGTTGACCAAGGGCACCACTTGGGGTGAATTGGGGTGTTCGTTTATAATCTCCTTCAAATTCTACATCTGCCATAATATTTAAAAATCTTTAATTATTAACAACATTGGTGGGAACTCTTCCCTCCAAAACATCTATGATGCCTTGAGCAGAAAGCCGTGCCATGTCTAGTCGCGCTTCCTCTGTGCCAGAGGCAATGTGGGGAGTCAAAACAACATTAGATAACTTTGCTAAACCTTTTGCAAGCTTGGGTTCAAATTCATAAACATCAAGACCTGCTCCTTTTATTATACCCTGTTTTAAAGCATATACCAAAGCGGATTCATCCACAACTGGACCTCGTGAGGTATTGACCAGATAAGCTGTCTTTTTCATCACTTTAAGGCGTTCTGCATTAATAAGGTGATGGGTAGAGTCAAGAAGAGGCACATGAATGGACACCACATCGGAAATTTTCAAAACTTCTTCAACTGTAGAATAAAAAACGGCACTGAAATCCTTTTCTAATTGCTCATTTCTTTTTATGTCATAATAGACAATGTTCATAGCGAAGCCATTTTTGCCACGATGGGCTACATCAGAACCGATGCGTCCTGTTCCTATAATGCCCAAAGTCTTTCCGGCAAGCTTTGCGCCGTGAAGAAGCAGAGGATCCCAGCCCTTGAATTTACCACTCTTCATATAGGCATCACCCTCCACTATGCGACAAGTCAAGCTCAAAATGAGAGCCCATGTATGTTCTGCCACGCGATCAGCTCCACCTCCCGGAGTATTGGTCACAACAATATTTCTCTTTTTTGCTTCAATAATGTCAATATTATTATAGCCAATGGCAAAATTGGCATAAACTTTTACTGTTGGAGCAACAGTCATAACTTCAGTATCAATGGTGTCTGTTAAAAGAGTTAGAACTGCATCATAGCTATTCTTTTTTAAAATTTTAATCAACTCTTTTTTACTTAATGGTCTATCTTTTGAATTAACATCCACGACATAACCTTTATCGGTAAGCATTTTTATTCCTAAATCTGGAATTTTTCTTGTTATGTATATTTTCATATATTATTAAACAATCTTAGCTTTTCTTCTACAACTTTTTGCATAGCATTACGAGCGCCTTTCAAGTATTTATAAGGTGCTACTTCGTCTGCATTTTCTTGCAAAGATTTTATAAGTCCCATACGATATGCCACTCTTAGCTCAGTATTTATATGAATAATGGCAATACCGGCTTGTATGGCATTTTTTATATCATCATTTGAATTACCGGAAGCGCCGTGTAGAACAAGGGGTATGCCAGTTATGTCTTTGATTTCTTTTATTCTTTTAATATTCAGTAACGGCTCACCTCCTTTGACAATTCCATGGACATTACCAACTGCTGGAGCAAGCATGTCCACATTGGTTTTATCTACAAAAGTTTTTGCCTCTTCTACTGTAGTCATTTTTCCCACACCCTCTGGAATCTTATTTAATACCTTTGAAGATTTACCTATAAAACCAATTTCGGCCTCTAGCAGAATGTGTGGATTCTTGGCTTTGGCATATTCCACACATTTTTTAGTGGTTTTAATATTTTCTTCAAAGGGAAGTTCAGTGCCATCAAAAATTACTGCGTCAAAACCAGCATCAACCGCTTCTTGTACCCTTTCAAAAGAATATGTATGATCGGCATTAAGGAATACTGGCTGATTTGTTGATTGCCTATAACTTTTTACTATAGCCACTACTTCATTTAGACCTATAAAATCTCTTTCTCCTTCTGATACACCGATAATGACCGGGACCTTGAGCTCTTTGGCAGAAAGAACGACAGCCCAGAATCCTTCTATATTTGAAATATTGAAATGGCCTATGGCAATCTTTCGTTCTTGGGCTTCCACTATATATTCCTGCAATGTCTTCATGATATAATATTAACATATATGTTTGATAAAACTATAGATTTTCTTGCTATTGGGGATATCACTACAGACGCTTTTATTCGCATAAAAGAAGCCAGTGTGCATTGCAAAGTGGATACTGAAGCATGTGAACTATGTCTGAAGTTTGCAGATAAAGTTCCCTTTGAATTCGTCAAGGTTATAAAAGCTGTTGGCAACTCTGCCAATGCTTCTGTTGCTGTTTCTCGGCTTGGTATGAGATCGGCCTTAATATCACAAATTGGCAACGATCAAAATGGTCAAGATTGTATAGAGGTGTTACGAAATGAAAGGGTTGATTGGCGTTATGTAAAAACGCATAAAGGCATGCCGACGAATTATCATTTCGTGCTTTGGTATGAAGCCGAAAGAACAATATTGGTAAATCATATTGAATATCAGTATAAATTTCCCGAAATCAAATTCCCTCCCCAATGGATATACTTGAGTTCGCTTGCCTCAAATACTGATGAGTATCATAAAGAAATTACAGAATATTTGAAACAAAATGCTAAAACAAAATTGGCTTTTCAGCCGGGAACTTTTCAGATAAAACTGGGAATAAATGTATTGAAAGATATCTATAAAAGAACAGAGGTATTTATTTGTAATTTTGAAGAAGCCCAAAAAATCTTGCACACTGAATCTAGAGATATAAAAATGTTATTGGCCGAAATGCATGCAAATGGCCCGAAAATTGTCTTAATTACAGATGGTCCTAAGGGTGCTTATATGCTTGATGGTGAACATTTTTACTTTATGCCCATATATCCAGATCCAAAAGCTCCAATAGAGCGCACCGGCTGTGGTGATGCCTTTGCCGCTACCTTTGTGGCTTCTCTTATATATGGTAAATCTCCTTTAGAAGCTCTGGTCTGGGCCCCAGTCAATCCCATGTCAGTGGTTCAATATGTCGGCGCTCAACAAGGTCTTTTGACTTTAGAAAACATAGAATGGTGGCTAAAAAGAGCTCCTGACGATTATAAGCCAAGAGAAATTTGATCTTATGATATAATGATTTCCATGAATAATGAACAAAAACTGACAATAGAGGAAATTAATAAAAATATTGACGATCATATAAATCAAATTTCCAAAGAATTTAAGCGAGGATTTGAATTTTTAAAAAAATATCCAAAATCTGTAACATTCTTCGGTTCATCACACTTGACGAAAGCAAGTTCGCATTATGATGATGCAAGAAAATTAGCAGGAAAAATAGTAGAGGAAACTGGATATACAATCATTACTGGAGGTGGACCTGGTATTATGGAGGCCGTCAATCAAGGAGCAAAAGAGGCAAATGGAAATTCTTTAGGATTAGGTATTAGACTTCCTCAAAGGCAACATAGCAATTCTTTTACTACCTCATCAGTTGAGTTTGATTATTTTTTTACAAGAAAAGCCATGCTGGCTTTTGCCGCAGAAGTATTTGTTTTTTTTCCGGGCGGTTTTGGCACATTTGACGAGCTTTTCAGCATTCTGACACTTATTCAAACCAAGAAAATCCCGCAGGTGCCATTGATTCTCTTTGGAAAAGATTTTTGGATTGCTTTCAAAGACTTTATAGAAAAAAATATGTTAAATAAACATCATACAATTGATGCCACTGATATCAACCTTTTTGTGATTACTGAATCTATTGATACGGTGTTAAAAATAATTAAAGAAGCAAAGGTTTCGGAGTGGTGGAAGAACATGGACTAGGAAATAAGAAAGAAGAAGTGACTTGGAAGAGACTCCGCAGGCGAGTAGTCGCCGAGGATAAGGAAGTTTTCAGTAGAAAACTTCCGGTCTCTGAAAAGTCACTTCTTCTTTCTTATTGAGTAAGACGAGTTCTGTTACCAGTTTCCGCGTCCTTCTCCTCGAGGAGCTCGAGGAGCGCGAGGCTCCATAGGTCGTGCCTCGTTGACTGTAAGATTTCTTCCATCTAAAGGTTTGCCGTTGAACATGTTGATAGCATTGTCTGCTTCAGCATCGCTTGTCATCTGAACGAATCCAAAGCCCTTTGATCGGCCTGTCATCTTGTCCATGATAATGCTTGCTGACTCAACTGCTCCGGCTTGAGCGAAGTGTGCTTTCAAAGCATCTTCACTTGTACCGTATGAAATACCTCCTACATATAACTTCTTTGCCATTTTCTTTAACCCTCGTCTTTAATAAATAATAATTGTAAGCGACTAGGAAAACTTACTGTCAAAGAGTCTAGCATGTTCTTTGGATATATGCAAATATGGCTCTATTTATCCACAGTTCAACTACTTGACATATACAATGTGAAATGGTATACTTGTACTAGATATAGAAGATATGGGCGTGTGCTCATTGAAAATTTCTAAGACAGTCAACCAACAACCAAAAACAGAAAGCGAGTATTAAAAATGAAAATGATTATTTTTGCCTTCACCATGCTAAGCATAGTGAAGGCGTCAGCAGTGGTAACCTTGGGCAATGCCCCAAACACCAATGCGCCCACTGGAGACAGGGGGTGGAGTAAGCAAGGCAATTGGGGTAGAGTACTTGGAACAGTAGTTAGTTCAAACTACTTCCTTGCTTCAAAGCATGCTGGTGGAATAGTAGGAGATATATTCACCTTTGGTGGTGTTGGTTACCGAACTATAGAGAGTACCAATTATCCAAATGAGTATGCCGATCTCACGCTGTGGAAAATTGCTGGAAGCATAGCTTCAAGCAATATTGCCACAATGTACTACAGTACAAACATGGTGGGCTTGCCCATCACGGTCTTTGGGCGAGGTGCTCAAAGAGGTGAGCCAGTAACTAACCAGATTGTTAATGCGACCTCAAATTCAATTCCACTAGAAATCAAGAACTTTCGTCACAGTTCAACCACGGATGAATTTGATGTTTTTGGTGGTAGTCTGGGAATATTTTTCCAGATTCAAAAGTCCACAGACCTCAAGACATGGACGACTTTGACTGAAACCACCTATGTGGTAGGAACCATCTATGTGGTACCAAGAAGAAGTCCAAGTATTCATGTGTCACTAGCCACAACCACAAACTCTAGTATGTTCTATAGGGTTATGACAGTAACGACAAATACCATCCTAGCGGGATGGATGTGGGGAGAAATTGATGGCCTCATGCGTTGGGGAACCAATGTCACAGTGGCAGTAGATACAACAAATTATGTATATGATCCAGGTGGATTGTATATATATTCAATATTTGATCGTTCTGGCGGAGCAGATCATTCATGTATTACCATGAATGATTCTTCTGGGGGAGCATTTACCTTCATTGACGGAGAATGGAAATTAATTGGCATCACTCATGGTGTCAATTATGGACCATTTTCTATAAATGGGGGGGCGTCGTACTTTTACGGTACTATGTTTGACCTATCGGGTCTGTGGGTTTATGGCGGTTTTCGTTACCCCATGAACGAAGGGTTGATTCCAGCCCTTTCTGAATATGCCAAAATCCCCGTTGACTGGGTTAGAAGTATCACTGGTCAATAATGAAATTGTTCGGAAATTTGCAAAACGCGTAGATGAAAATCTACGCGTTCTTTTTTATTTAGTTTTTACTATGATTTTTACTATGGATAACAATTTCTGTCGTTGAAATTCAAGATACTGCCGGTCTGAGGGGTATTCTCATAAC
>CAZZPF010000050.1:0-7056 GCA_964655515.1 uncultured Candidatus Saccharibacteria bacterium | reverse complement strand
TTCAGCTCATTAATAAGATTTAAAACTTTATTGTTAAGCTCTAAGAATTCTTTTGAACTAATATCAAACGAACGCTCTAAAAGGTTACGATCTTTGTCATAGTTGTCATACGTATCGTCAACCACCTTTAAAAAAGCTTCTAATTTTGGAGAAAATGGAAACTTATCACCCCAAATCTTTTTAGATTGTCGTTCTAAAAGATGGTGCATTTACTTTTATATTTCTCTGAATGTGGTGATAGTCATTGTTTGATTCTGGAGCTGGCATTGACGCTCGGTTGGGGTAGTGGGACTAATCTCACCATAGGAATAGAAACCAACAATTGCCGCTTGAGTTCCTATTTTCTCTTGAACCGCTTCTATTTCTTCTTCAATTCGCTCTTTAAGCACAAGTTTTCTGCCAATACAACTGATCAAGATAGCAAGTTCCGCCTCTCCTTTGCCTAAAGATTCAATGCTCATACTAGCCGCTCCAGAAGCACCGTCAACGAGGCGATCGAAATTCGCTTTCATAAATTGCGCAACAATCCCCTCTGGCATATCGCCCGCAAATGTCATTGACTGCGCCCCCTCATCCACCGCAAGGATTGTGCGGACCACTTCAACTTCTCCCCCCTTATCGGCTTTTACTTTTAAACTCAAGGGAAAGAGAAGACCGCTTGCTGGAAGATCCTTAGATAGATCCCCAAGATATTCTTTATAAAGTGCGAGGGCTGGTTTACCGTCAAGCTCATATAACATATACCCTTTTGCTTTAGTGATGGTCCGAGATATACCGAAAGAATCCCATCCACCAAGTGATCCATATCCTATTTTGATATTAGAACCATAAAATCCAACACAGACAAGTTTTTTCTGTACTGGCATTTTATCAAGCCCGACAAGTGTTTCCTTAAAACGAGAACCATCTCCTACTAGTCCTCCCGTGACAGAAACATCTGCAGGCAATCCCGAGAGCAATCCTTTTACTAGGGTAGTTCCGTTTACAAAAAGACCATCCGAAAAAATCATTACATGGATCAATCCTTTTTGAGGAAGAGCTTTAGCGAGTTTTTTTCCTACTTCCTCACTTTCTTCGGCTTGATTAATACTTCCTTCAGCGAATTTAAGTTGAGTCTTTTCAAATTTTATTGCCGTCAAGACCAAAGTATCGTCAGAAACCTCTGTTTTAATAATTTCTCCAGCTGTTGAGGCACTTATAATATGTGACTTAGGATACCATGATTGAATTTCATCATAAAGAGCTTTGTTTTTTAATACTGTGTTTCCACCGAACACAAGTACAAGTTCCGGTGGCTCTTTGAAAAAGCCAGTAGAAAATGTTTTCCATCCATTCTCAACGGTCCATTTTTTTTGTTCTATTTTCATAAAAATCAATTATCTTTATAATAAACTTATTATAACATAACTTGGAGGCGTAGACCGGGATCGAACCGGTGCATGGCAGTTTTGCAAACTGCTGCGTTAACCAACTTCGCCACTACGCCAATTTCATGAGGAATTTGTAATCAGAATTCGTAAGCGCAGAGGACTTTTTCTGAACATGTGAAGAAAAAGTGCCTGTGCGCATTAAAGAATTCTGATGCTATTCTATAACATTTCTAGCTATCTCGTCTATTTTCTGACGATTTTTTTCTCCTTTATCTATTTCAAAATCAAAAAAGGGAAGCGCACGCATTCTAGCTTTGCTTTTAAAAAACTCTCTAAACTCCGCTCGTTTTCTCTTTACAAAATCCAAAGCTCCCTTTTCTTTATTTAATGGAAGTACAGTAAAAAAAATAATTGCTCTATTTCCTTTATCAGATAAAAACACATTGGTAACTGTCAAAACAGAAATATAATTTGATTCTTTTTGTAAGAATTCTGCAGCTGCTTCCTTTATTATATCTTTTAAAATCTCATCTCTATTTGCAGGCATATTACTTTTTAACAACCACAATAAAACCCCTTATCTTATCACCCAAAGCAATTTCAATTTTTGATTCAATCATACAGCCAAATTCATATCCTTCTCTAATTTCATCAACCTTAACCTTTTGTTGTTGAAGCTCCTTTATTTTCCCTTGACCTATTTCTACATCTCTACGCAAGATTTTTACTTCCGATCCCACCGACAGACTTCCTTCTTGTACTTTACCTCCCAGAATTTGTTTATCTTTATTCTTATTAAATATAGCCAATATTTTTGCCGTACCTGAAATTTGATCAATATATTCTTTCGGTGTTTTTGACACTACAGTTTCTTTTAAAAATTCTATAAGTTTATATATAATATTAAATGATTGAATATTTACAGCCGTTCTTTCAATAATGCTTTTTGCTTTTGAATCTGGCTCGGCATTGAAACTAACAATAATAATATTAGGATCGCTTAATGCGGTTTTTACATCATTCTCATTAACACCACCAATTTCCTCAGAAATAATTTTAATTTTTACTTTATCGTTTTTTATTTTTGAAAGTTCATGTTTGATAGCGTCAAGACTTCCAGTGACATCAGCTTTAATAATAATAGGGATAATAACTGTGGTGTCATTTTCATCCTTCTTTTGTAATGACGGAACAAAATCTTTTTTAACGGGTTTATAACAAGCTACCTGTTCTTCTGCATGGCGTCTACTTTTAAATGAGGCAAAACTTGCTCCAACTACGGGAATTTTATTAAAACCAATTACCTTGACTGGACTGGATATACTGGCCTTTTTAATAGTTTTACCTTGATAATCTTCAAATATACGAACAGGGGATATAGCATCATAAGCCACCACATACATACCGCTCTCTAGAGTGCCATTTTTTATAAGCAATGTCGCTGAAATACCTTTTTTACTATCACGATTTGTTTCTATTATTATTCCCAGAGCTGGAATATCCGGATTTGCCTTTAGGTCTTTGAGATCTGCTACTAACATAATGATGTCTAAAAGCTCTGAAATACCAGTACCTTTTAGTGCAGAAATAGCAACGACAGGAATGTCGCCTCCGTATCCTTCAACATAAATTTCATTTTCTGCAAGCCGTTGTTTAGTTTGTTCAACACTTATTTCTGGTCTATCAATCTTATTTATAGCTACAATATATGGAATTTTCTCTGCAAGTATACATTTCAATGCTTCAAGCGTTTGGGGCTTTACTCCATCTTCAGCCGAAACAACCAAAACCGCAATGTCAGCAACCTGTGCTCCTCTTTCACGAATAGCACAAAAAGCTTCATGACCTGGAGTATCAAGAAAGGTTATTTTCCCTTCTTTACCATCACTTGTTTTATGCATTACTTCATAAGCACCTAGATGCTGGGTAATACCACCAGCTTCACTTGCAACTATATTTTCTTTTCGTATATAATCAAGAAGCGTTGATTTGCCATGATCAATATGACCCATGATTACAACCACAGGAGGGCGCACTATCAAATTTTCTGATTTTTGTGGAGTCATATGAGTAAATTAGAGATTGCTACTGTATCATCAAAATACTCATTTGACAAGATTACTTTACCATCTTGTCAGCAAGAGCTATTGCTTCTTTTTCCTCATTAGACAATTCATATTCTGAACTAGCATTTTTGATTGGTTTTGAAAATATACTAACATAATCGCGTGAATAAATACTTGAAATAACTACACCATCTTTTTCTTCATTTAAAAATGCTGTGGCAAAACTTTGATTGCCACCAGAGCCAGTACCTTTGAAAGGATTAAAACGGACTGTGTTTACGGTCTGAACACTTTTTCTAAGACGCTTTTCAACTGTAGAAAGATATTTTTCCAATTCTTCCCTGAAGGACTCAAGCTCTTTGATGGATTTATCCATATTCACTATTGATTCATCAAGATTTTTTGAGGAAGTTCCTACAAGAAACTTTTTTAGTTTATTATGCAGACCAATAATAATAGCCATAAGTATAAATACTGCAATTACTAAAATACCAAAGGTGATAGTTGTAGGATCAAGAGGTAGGTTCATACTTGCATTATAAAGTATTTTTAATCATTTGCGAATAGTGGAAAAGTATATATACTCATAAATATGAAAAGGATATATCTAGACTATGCTTCATTAACACCCATAGATAAGCAAGTCTTAAGGCAAATAAAAAAGTATTCAACGGAAGATTATACTAATCCTTTAGCGCTATATTCATCTGCTGTAAGTGCAAAAAAGGTAATGGATGATGCTAGAAATCAGGTAGCTAAAGTTTTACACGCACATGCCGATGAAATCATTTTTACTTCAGGCGGAACTGAATCAAATAATCTAGCTTTACAGGGATTTGATGGAAGAGACATTATAATAAGTGCAATTGAGCACTCTTCTATTATCAAGACTGCTGAAGTCACACATATTTCTGTAGATAAAAATGGAATAATAGATTTAGAATTATTAAAGAAATCTATTACACCCGAAAGCAAACTAGTATCTATAATGCTTGTAAACAATGAGATTGGCACAATTGAACCCTTGCATGATATTGCAAAGATAGTTCGTGATGCTAGAAAAACCTTTAACAGTCAATTTCCTCTTTTACATACTGATGCATGTCAGGCGCCACTGCATATACCAGTATATGTAGAAAAACTTGGAGTGGACATGCTTACACTTGATGGTTCTAAAATATATGGCCCAAGAGGTGTTGGCATGCTTTATGTCAAAAGGGGAACTAAGAAAATCAACCGCGCAGGAACAGCCAATGTTCCAGGTATTATAGGTTTTGCTTATGCACTTGAATTGGCAGAAAAGATGCGTGAAAAAGAAACTGCCAGAATTATTGAATTAAAAGAGTTTTTTATTTCAGAATTCAAAAAAATAAACTCAGAAATTAAAGTTAATGGTCATTTGAAAAATACAATCCCACATATATTGAATGTATCTATTCCAAACATTGACAATGAATTTTTTGTGCTTCAGCTAGATGCCAAAGGAATAGAATGTTCTACAAAAAGTGCTTGTCTTCATGACCAAGACCAGTCCTATGTATTAAATGCAATTGAAGCAAGTTCAAAAAATTCTGTGAGATTTTCTTTTGGCAGAGACACTACGAAAGCCGATTTAAAAAAAGCATTGAAGGCGATTAAAAAAATTTGTAGAAAAATTCTATAAACTATTTGCAAAAAAGGTCTGAAAACACCATAATACAGCTATGGAACACCTTACTAAACAACAAATCTTATTACTAACACTTTTTGTAAGTTTCGTCACTTCCATAGCTACAGGCATTGTCACTGTTTCTCTCTATAATCAAGCACCAATAGGTGTAACGCAAACCATCAATCAAGTTATTGAAAAAACTGTAGAGAAAATTATTCCTAACCCCAATACCTCTGTAGTTTCATCACCAACTAACTCTTCTCAATATCAACTTTCAGATGCAGTTGATCTAGTAAAGAAAAGTATTGTTAAAATAAAATCAAAATCTACCAACAAATCAATTGATGGTATAGGCTTAATTGTTTCTAAGGAAGGTGTAATAGTGGTGGACAAGAGTATTGTTCCAGCACCCGGTGATGTTACAGTTATTTTGCCAAATGGAAAAGAATTTCCGGCACAGCTTATTCAAGTTCAAAGTGAAGGTGATATTGCTTTTCTTTTTATTGTTATTCCTGATACGGAAAAATCTAAAATAGATTTTGTATCCATAACATTTGCTTCGTCTATAAAACTCGGTCAATCGGTGGCAACGCTTTCGTTAAAAGAAACTGATGTGGTCTCTCTAGGAATTATTGAGAAAGTGGGAAGTGATACATCATCCACTACACCCCAGGTGACTTCAGTATCTGTATCCATTCAAAATACTAAATCAATAATAGGATCAACATTATTTAATTTATCTGGTGAAGTTATCGGTTTAAAAACAAATTCTTTTATTTTTGAGGATTCAAATATATTCTATCCTTTAGGGCTCATTAAACCAGCTATTCCAGTATTTAAAAAATAAATATCAAAGAGGGTTCGTAAAGATTGACACGGAGTAATTTTCTCATTAATATATATATATATTAATATATATGCCCCCACTTACTAATTTTACAACTAAAGCCAAGGAAGCCCTCCGTCGTTCACATGAACTGGCTATTGAACGCGGCATAAATCATGTAAATCCTTTGCACTTGTTATGCGCGCTCATTTTACAAGAAGAAAGCATGGTTACTTCCATTCTGGATAAGCTTGAAATAGACACTGTACTTTTAACTGATCTTATTTTGGAACAAATAGAGGGTACGGAAGCAGGTCGTGTACTTTCTCCTTCCTATCAAATTTATTTGACGCCCGAACTTGCAGCCATACTAGAACATGCTGGCAAAGTGGCCATACAACTCAAAGACGAATTTATTTCTACAGAACATCTTTTCGTGGCACTATTTGACATACAAGGGCAAGCTCGTGACATCCTCATCCGTTTTAAGATTGAACGCGCTAGCGTAATAAATGTCATCGCCGAATTAAAAAATTCTGATATTGCAGGTGAACAGAAACCAAAACTATTTCGCACCCTTTCAAAATATACTAGAAGTTTGACCAAGCTTGCTCGTGAAAACAAACTTGATCCAGTTATTGGACGAGACAATGAAATACTTAGAGTCATTCAAATTCTTTCTCGCAGAACTAAAAATAATCCCATTCTTATAGGTGAAGCGGGTGTAGGCAAAACAGCTATTGTTGAAGGTTTGGCTATTCGTATGACGCAGGGTGATATACCAGAATCTTTGAAAGATAAAGAGTTAGTTTCTCTTGATTTGGGTTCTCTTATTGCTGGCACAAAGTATCGTGGTGAATTTGAAGAACGGCTTAAGAATATTTTAAAGGAAGTTGAAAGATCTGAAGGCAAGATAGTGCTTTTTATTGATGAGATTCACACAATTGTAGGGGCAGGCGCGTCAGAGGGTTCAATGGACGCTTCAAATATGTTAAAACCAGCCCTTTCTAGAGGGGAGCTTCGGGCTATTGGGGCAACAACCATAAAAGAATATCAAAAACACATTGAAAAAGATTCAGCTTTTGAAAGAAGATTTCAGCCAATTTATGTCCAAGAGCCAAATGTTGAAGATGCCACGGCAAT
>CAZZPF010000049.1:0-7655 GCA_964655515.1 uncultured Candidatus Saccharibacteria bacterium | reverse complement strand
CTGAAAACTTCCTAATCCTCGGCGACTTCTCGCCTGCGGAGTCTCTTTCAAATTATTTCTTCTTTCTTTTACTTACACTAATTTGCTATACTTACCTCATGGCATCATGGTCATCTAGGAGAAAATCTATATATGGATCTATAGTTATTATTGCAATAATTCTATTTATTGGAATACCAGCTTTTTACTTATTCTATAAAGCACCGACATGCAATGATGGTTTTCAAAACGGTAATGAACTTGGCATTGATTGCGGAGGATCTTGTGTAAAACTATGTCAAAGTTCATTTTTACCACCGCGCGTGGAGTGGGGTGGAGCGAAGTTTGAAAAAGTAGCAAACGGTTTTTATAATGTCGGAGCTTATATTGTAAATGCCAATGTAAATGGTGCCGCCATAAATGTTCCATACAAAATTTCTCTTTATGATGATCAAGGAATTCTGATTACAGAACGACAGGGTCGTATGACATTGCCAGCACATAGAAATGCATTGGCTTTTGAACCAGCCATAGATGTAGGAAAACGCATACCAGCCAAAGCTATTTTTGAATTTACCCAAGCACCAGTATGGTTCAAATCCCATGACACACTTGAAGGTTTAGCGGTAATAGATAAAAAATATACGGAAAATGAGACAAGTTCATCATTAGAAGTTACACTTGAAAACCGCACATTATATTCGTATCAAAACATTAATGTTTCCGTAGTGCTTTATGATGGGCAAGGTAATGCTCAGGGCTTTTCTAGAACAGTTATAGACAGTGTGGCCGCTAAAAATGGTAGGGAAATTGCGCCATATACATGGCCAATAAATAGAAATGGAAAAATTACCTCAATTGAAGTTATACCAGTTATTAGTCCCGTAGTTGATAGACAATGAAATTTGATAGTTAATATGAAAAAGTTATTATCCTCTTTATTTGGAAGTTATTCACTTGAACGATATGAAGAAAAAACCGGGATCGATTGGATTCTTTTTATTTCTACGCTACCTCTTTTAGGGGCTGGGCTTGTAACTATGAATTCCTTTACATCTGATGGAAATTTTTTTTCAAAACAAATGATATGGATAGCTATTTCTATAATTATATTTTTTGTTCTAAGCTTTATAGACTTTCGTTTTTTAAGAAGAACTTGGGTCTCGGTGACACTTTTTATAATTTCTTGTACCTCACTTACTATACTTTTTGTAATTGGAAAGGTAGCAAATGGGGCTTTGTCATGGTTTGATTTCGGATCATTCTCATTTCAACCTTCCGATCTGATTAAATTGATACTTATTATTATTCTTGCCAAATATTTTTCACGCAGACATATAGAAATCGCTCATATTAGGCATATTTTAATATCAGGTTTTTATGCATTTGTTATTTTTGTTCTGGTTCTTATACAGCCCGATTTTGGATCAGCAGTTATTATCTTTTTGATTTGGTTTGGAATGGTTCTTATTTCTGGAATTTCTAAAAAACACATTTTAGGTATGACATTGATCGGATTGGTGGTTTTTGCCCTACTATGGAACTTTGGTTTTCAGGAATATCAAAAAAACAGAATTAAGAATTTTATAAATCCTTTTGCTGATATACATGCTACAGGATATAATGCATATCAATCAACCATAGCCGTTGGATCAGGACAATTTTGGGGAAAGGGAGTAGGGTATGGAACACAATCAAGACTAAAATTTCTTCCAGAATATCAGACAGATTTTATCTTTGCGGCATTTGCTGAAGAATGGGGATTTGCTGGTGTTATATTACTTTTCTTTTTATTTGGTGTAATTATTTGGCGCATTATACGAATCACTATGCGAGGTGCAACGAATTTTGAAATTCTTTTCGGTGCCGGAGTTGCTATACTTATTATAGTTCATTTTGTTATCAATATCGGTATGAATATTCAATTACTTCCAGTTACTGGAACAACCTTACCATTTCTCAGCTATGGAGGTACACATCTACTAACAGAATTTGCAGGTCTTGGAATATTGATGGGTATGAGACGATATCGTCGTGTAGCACATAAAGATGTTACGAAGAATGAGTTTGTCGGACCTTAGATAAATTTGCTGAATAAACTTTTATTGTTTTTTCAATCATTTCTTGAATTGAAAAATCTTTAACTATTTTGTCATGAAATGCTAAACTGTATTCTTTCTGCACTTTTTTATGCGAAAGAAAAAATTCAAGAGCATGTTGAATTTCTTTAGATTTTCTTGGTTGAATAAGTATTCCAGACTTCATATCATCAATAATTTCTGGGATGCCCCCAACAATAGTTGCTATAGTCGGCATACCCGCAAGTCCAGCTTCAAGCAAAACATACGGCAATCCTTCTGATAATGATGGCATTAGAAAAATATCAAATGCTTTAATGTATTGAAATGCTAAAGGCACATTTCCAAAAAGTATTACAGAATCACTTAACCCAAGGTTTTGTATTTCTTTCTCAATATTTTCTTTATTTTGACCCTCTCCAACAACAGTGTATAAAACTTTTTTACTTGGATTTATTTTTTTTAAATACTCAATCAAATTATAAATTCCATTTAAAGCATATCCATAGCCCTTTATTGGATGTAGTTCTCCAACACTACCAATAAGTATTAAATTTTTTGATGAATATTTTTTTATAATATTTTCAAAATTTGAATTGATTTTTGTAAGTTCATGTCGTGCATTTGCTTTTGAAAACATCGGTTGTATGTCAATACCATTGCGTATGATTTCAATTTTATTGTATACGAAAGGCCAATCTTTTACCTGAGATTTGGTTGCTTCTGAAACGGCTATAGTAATATGAGACAAAAAAAGAATAATCCAATAACTCAATTTAATTAAAAACTTTGAAAATAAAGTTCTATCTTCATTAAATGCCCAACCATGTGCAGTAAAAACAATATGAGGAACTCTCATAAGCCGACCCGCCAAGGCACCAAGCCCCCCAATCTTAGAACTATTTAGATGTAGGATATCTGGACGCTTTTCACGAATCAGTGCTGTTAGTTCAAAAAAAGCTCCAATATCCTTGAAAATATTTAGATCTCTTCCGATCGGTAAATCTCCACTGGCTTTCACTCCAGCTTCTTTAAGTTTTTCTACAAGGATTCCATTTCCACCAGCTATAACTTCTACATCAAAAGAATCTTTTGGTAAATTTGTGGCCAAGTCATAGACATAGCGTTGCGCGCCACCCCAACTTGATTTGGTAATCAATATAAGCACTTTCATGCCACCAGAGTACCATTTTTATTGAATTTTGTGTATGATGTCGCCTATGAATGCAATTCACCGAAAAGAGCCCCCAATCTTGTTTCTTGGTGATCTTTGTGTGCTTATAATATCCCTAATTTTAACACTTATTTTAAGATATGGCTTTTTTCCTTCATTATATACAATTGAGAAGCATATAGTAGCATTTTCTATACTTTTTATTGCTTTTATTCTCGTAAATTTTATTGCTGGACTTTATGAAAAACATACCCTTATTTTCAAAAATAGACTTCCTTCAACACTTTTCAATGTTCAATTGGTAAATGCTGGTATTGGTATAGCTTTCTTTTACTTTATTCCTTATTTTTCTATTACTCCCAAAATAGTTTTATTTATTTATTTAATTTTATCATTTATATTAATGTTAGTATGGAGAATATTTTTAGCGCCTAAACTTGAACCCCCCAAAAACCAAAGAGCACTTTTAATTGGTGATAATGTTGAAGCAGAAGAACTATTTGAAGAAATAAACAACAACTCGCGTTACCAAATAAGTTTTTTAAGGATCATTAGGCCATATTTAGATGCAAATCAAACATTAGAAGAAATTATCAATCTGATGAAAAATAACAACATATCAATTATTGTTATAGATACTAGACATCAAAGATTGGTGGATGTCATTCCGAATTTATACAAAATTTCTTTAACTGGTATTTTATTTTTAGATTTAACTAAAATGTTTGAAACTATTTTTAATAGAGTACCACTTTCTCTTGTTGGTCGGACTTGGTTTATTGAGAATATGTCATCAGTTGCACCAAAGATGGTTTATGATGGTGTTAAACGAACATTTGATATTATAGTTTCTTTTATTCTAGGTCTTATATCTTTAATTATCTATCCATTAGTAATATTGGCAATAAAAATGCAAAGTGAAGGGACTATTTTTAGTTATCAAAATAGAATTGGTCAAAAAAATAAAATAATTAAAATAATAAAATTCCGCACCATGACTGTAGCTAATGATCATGGTAAATGGGGAAGCATTGAAAATAAAGTTACAAAAGTCGGTGCATTTTTACGAAAAACACGCATTGACGAATTACCGCAACTATGGAATGTTTTGAGAGGTGATATTTCACTTATTGGTCCACGGCCAGAGTTTCCTGAACCAGTACAAAAATATGCTGAACAAATTCCTTATTATAATATTAGACATATTGTCAAACCAGGTCTTTCTGGTTGGGCACAGATTTATCATGAACAACATCCTCACCACGGACTTGATATTGAGGAAACAAAAAATAAACTTTCATATGATCTTTACTATATCAAGCGTCGCTCGGTAATGCTTGATCTAAAAATTGCCTTAAGAACTATTAAAGTTCTTCTGACTTTTGTTGGAAGATAAAATTGCAAAAATAGAGTCAAATCCCTATAATAGACACATTATGCTTAAAACACGAATTATTGCCGTATTCATAGTGATTTTCGTAGTTACTATCGGTTGGTTCACGTATTATGAAGGAAATTTCAAACTCGGTCTTGACCTAAATGGCGGTACGCATCTTGTTTATAAAGCTGATGTCTCAAAAATTTCACAAAATGATGTAAAGGTATCAATGCAGGCACTTCGTGATGTCATAGAAAAACGGGTCAATCTATTCGGTGTTGGTGAACCGATCGTCCAGATAGAGCAGGGCGGTATATTGGGCTCAAAAGAAGCACAGCAAAAACTGATTGTTGAACTTCCGGGTGTTACAGAAATTGACCAAGCCGTGAAAATGATTGGACAAACCCCGGTCTTGGAATTTCAAACTTTAGACAAAAAAGACGCAGACGCTCTTAATGCTCAAAAATTTACTGATGAAGAAAAGATCAAAGAAATGTTAAAATTTTTCAAGCCAACAGGTATTACAGGAAGAATGTTAGATAAAGCAATTCTTGAATTTAATCCTACAACTGGTGAGCCCACAGTGTCGCTTAATTTTAATTCAGAAGGTAAATCACTTTTTGCAAAAGTAACAAAAGAGAATGTTGGAAATATTGTTGGTATTTTTCTAGACGGCCAACCCATTTCACTCCCTGTTGTTCGTGATGAAATAAAGGATGGCAAAGCGGTCATTTCCGGCGCCTTCAAACTTGATGAAGCAAAATTACTCGTAAGAAATCTGAACTACGGAGCTTTGCCGGTTCCTATTGAACTCATTTCTACACAGACCGTCGGTGCATCTCTTGGTCAATCTGCACTACAGGGTGGTATTAATGCTGGAATATTGGCACTTATTGTAATTGGTCTATTTTTGATTATTTGGTATAGATTACCGGGTTTTGTGGCAGTTATTTCTTTAAGTGTTTATACAATAATTATGCTTGCATTATTTAAATTAATTCCTGTGACTTTAACTGCTGCCGGCATTGCAGGATTCATTCTTTCTATTGGTATGGCAGTTGACGCTAATATCCTTATTTTTGAAAGAATGAAGGAGGAGTTGAGAAAAAGTAAGCCGATTTCAGAAGCAATGCATGAGGGATTTGCACGCGCGTGGAATTCTATCAGAGATTCAAACACCTCAAGTATTATCACAGGTTTAATTCTTTATTATTTTGGAAGCACATCTGTAGTAACGGGCTTTGCATTAGTATTTCTTATCGGTGTTGTTGTAAGTATGTTCACAGCCATTACTGCTTCAAGAATATTTCTTTATTCTGTAGCACCAAAGAATACCAATAAATTTTCTACTTTTCTTGTTAGTAATGGCTTTACTAAAACACTAACTAAATAATTATATGTTTGTTGTAACTTACAGAAAAGTTTTCTACACATTGTCAGGACTTCTGGTTTTGGGCTCATTTTTTTCTATATATATTTGGGGACTCAATCCTGGAATTGACTTTAAGGGTGGTTCTATTATTGAAGTAGATTATGAAGCAAACCGTCCTAGCCAGACAACTCTTACAACTTCTTTGATCTCACTCAAGCTTGATGCTTCAATAAGACCAACAGGCGATACTGGATATATCATTCGCATGAAAGATATAAATCAGGATGAAAAGGTCTCATTAACTTCTGTACTCGGTACATTCGGCAGTTCTACTATTAAAAGATTTGATTCTATTGGACCACTTATTGGTTCAGAGGCCTTGAGAAAATCTTTGGTTTCAATAGTCTTTGTTATTCTTGCAATCGTATTCTTCATTGCCTTCGCATTTAGGAAAGTTTCAGAACCAGTGTCTTCTTGGAAGTACGGTGTTGTAGCAATTGTGGCGCTTATACATGATGTCATAGTTCCAACTGGAGCATTTGCTATCCTCGGACATTTTGCTGGCTATGAAATAGATACTTTGTTTGTTACAGCACTTCTCGTGGTTCTCGGCTTCTCTGTGCATGATACTATCGTGGTCTTTGACCGAGTGCGTGAAAATCTAGCTCATGCTTCAGCCAAGAAGTCATTTGATCAAATAGTTGGCGAAAGCATCAGCCAAACATTTACACGTTCCATCAACACTTCTTTAACCACACTTCTTGCTCTTATTGTTCTTTATTTCGTCGGTGGTGAGTCAACACAGCATTTTTCACTAGCACTTATCATTGGAATCATCGCAGGAACTTACTCTTCTATATTTATTGGTTCGCCTTTGCTAGTCACTATCTGGAAGTGGCAGGAGGGGAATAAAGTGAAGGCAAAGGAGAAGAAGTAATTATGAAAGCTATTTTTATCACGGGCATACCCGTTTCTGGTAAATCATATCTTGCCAAAAGACTAGCTCAAGAGCTTGGCGGTATTCATGTTGAACTTGATGATTTTCGTGAGGAATTAGTAGGTGATGAAAGATATATAAAGTGGGTTAATTTTTATCTTAATCAAGATGAAAAAACTTACTATACCAATACAACCCCAGAAAAGCAATGGAATAATCTAGTACAACAATCAGAAAGTATCTGGCCAGCTATAATTGAAAAAATAGATTCTTACAAGGACGAAATAAAACTTGTAATTTTTGAATCTGTAAATATACTTCCACATTTAGCAAAACAAAATCTTGATTTTCCTGGTCTAATTCTTCTGGGTAATACTTTTAATGAAATATTTAAGCGAAATAAAGAAGATCCTCGTTGGGGAGCTACAGAAGAATTGCAAAAGCTTGAATCAGAATCATTTTGGAATATTGAACGCCCTAGATATAAAATTGAGGGAAATAAATATGGATATAAAACTTTTAAAGACAACGATAAAGCTTTTAAGTATGCAATTACACTTCTAAAATAAAACTTCCCAACAAGATTTACACCCCTGTCTACTTGTTTTTTCTTTTACTTAAATTATAATTACCCCATTACTTACAAAGTTTTTAAAAAGATAAGCTAACTTTGTACTATTCTAATTTCTGCGAGTGAACCCCAATCTCGCCTTTCTGCATAAGTTGAGGAATATTAA
>CAZZPF010000048.1:0-12290 GCA_964655515.1 uncultured Candidatus Saccharibacteria bacterium | reverse complement strand
GAGTTTCATACCATTGTCGGGGCCGGTTCTGCCGAAGGATCGCTTGACGCGTCAAATATGCTAAAGCCAGCTCTCGCTCGCGGGGAACTGCGGGCCATAGGCGCCACAACTCTTAAGGAATATCAAAAACACATTGAAAAGGATCCAGCACTTACTCGCCGATTTCAACCAGTACATGTCAGTGAACCATCAATTGAAGATGCCATCGCTATTCTCCGTGGTCTTAAAGAAAAATATGAACTTTTTCATGGTGTACGCATAACAGACGATGCTATCGTTGCTGCGGTAAATCTAGCAAGTAGATATATTTCTGATAGATTTTTACCAGACAAAACAGTTGACCTTATAGATGAAGCTTCCTCTGCCCTGAAAATTTCTCTTGAAAATATGCCACCTCAACTTGAAGAAACACGGCGTAGAATCATGCGTCTTGAAATAGAAAGAGAAGCTTTGAAAAAAGAAAATAATAAAGATGCCAAGGCAAGAATGCATAAAATCGAAAAGGAAATTGCTGATCTTAAGGAGAGCACCTCAGAACTTGAATTAAAATGGAAAAATGAAAAAGATACTATTTCTGATATAAAGAAAATGAAAAAGGAATTTGAAACGCTTCGCATAGAAGCCGAAGCGGCAGAAATGAAAGCCGATCTTTCTAGGGCTGCAGAAATTCGCTACGGTAAAATTCCCACTCTTCTCAAAGAACTTGAAACCAAAAATAAAAGATTAAAAAAGCTTCAATCTTCAAGAAGAATTCTGAAAGAAGAGATTACAGAACAAGATATTGCTGATGTGGTATCCAGATGGACAGGTATACCGGTATCAAGAATGATGGAAGAAGAAGTGAGAAAACTTGCACGAATGGAGGAAGAATTGAAAAATCGTATTGTCGGTCAAGATGAAACTGTTAAGAAAATTGCCGATACTATAAAGCGTTCTCGTGCTGGTATAGCAGACCCCAATCGTCCGATCGGCTCATTCATTTTCCTTGGCCCTACAGGTGTTGGTAAAACAGAACTTACAAAAGCCCTTGCAGAATTTCTTTTTAATGATGAAAAATCTCTGATCAGAGTAGACATGTCAGAATTTATGGAAAAGCACTCTGTTTCCAAACTAATAGGAGCTCCTCCTGGCTACATTGGTCATGATGAAGGTGGAGGTCTTACGGAAATGGTCCGTCATAGACCATACTCTGTTATTCTTTTTGACGAGATTGAAAAAGCTCATCCAGAAGTGTTTAATATTTTGCTTCAAGTTCTTGATAACGGTCGTTTGACTGATTCTAAAGGACGCACTGTTAATTTCAAAAACACAGTTATTATAATGACCTCAAATATCGGAGCGCAGTTTATTGAAAAAATGGAAAAAATCGGATTCTCAAATGGAAATGTCAACCTTGAGAAAGAAAATTATGATGAAGCTAAAAATAAAGTCATGAATAGTTTAAAAGATTACTTCCGACCAGAATTTCTCAATCGCGTTGATGACATCATTCTTTTTGATATTCTAAGCAGAGAATCAATACAAAAGATCGTAAAGATACAAGTAGATGCAGTTATAGAAAGATTGCAGACTAAGGATATCAATCTGACCATTTCATCTGATGTTTTAAGTTATCTTGCAAAAGAAGGTTATAATCCTCACTATGGCGCAAGACCCCTCAAACGGTTGATTCAAAACAAAATCCTAACCCCAGTTGCATCTTTAATGATTTCACATGGCGTGACTAAGGGTGGCACTATAAATGTTGGTCTTAAAAACACAGATTTTACTTTTGATGTTGTTAAGAAAAAGAAAAGGGAAAGCGGAATGATTCTTTCTGACATTGAGTTGAGTAAATAAATCTGCTAGACTTTTACAGGATAATATTAGATGATATTAGAAAAAATATGCGCCGGTCGGATAGTGGCTATTCCAGGGGACTGTAAATCCCCGGCTTTTTAAGCATCGCTGGTTCGAGTCCAGCCCGGCGCACCTCAATAAACTACAACTCTTTTTAATTGACTAGGAATATGTACCGCTATTTCATATGGGATTGTATTGCAATCCTTAGAAATACTTTCAATGGAATTTTTATCTTGCTTCACTGAACTCATGACTATTACTTCATCACCCACTTTTATTTGATCAACCTTGCTTACATCAATAGTCGTTATGTTCATGCTTACCCGGCCTATGATAAGACAGAAAACATTTTCAATTTTTACCAGACCTTTGTTTGAAAGCCGTCTATCAAGGCCCTCATAATATCCTACAGGTATGGTGGCAATAGTCATGTCGTGTGGGGCAATAAAAGTACATCCATAGCCGACACAATCTCCTTTTTTAATTTTCTTTATACTGGTTATGATTGTTTTCATTTCCAAAACTGGCTGTAGATTAACTATAGAATCAATTTGGCCACCTTGGTTTATGCCATAAAGTCCAAGACCAAGTCTGGTGAGATTTGTTTCTGCTTTTTTTATATATGCATGTCCGGCAGTATTACTTATATGCCAAAAGACAAGAGAAGGGAAATGGTTTCTGAAATAATCTACGAGTATATTCCACGTATCTATTTGAGTTTCAGTAAATGATGGATTGTTATTATCGGCATCTGAAAAATGAGAACAAATTCCTTCAAGAATAATATTTGAATTGCTCTTTATCATTTTTACTGCCTGGTCTTTTTCTTCTGGCATTATTCCTTGGCGATGCATGCCGGTATCTATTTTTAAGTGGATTTTTGTGGAGGACTTGATCCTATGCAGTGTATCAAGTGAGCTCACGACATACGAAACATTTTTTAACGCAGCTTGATTTATATTTTCAGACCTTACGTATCCAATAATAAGCAATGGAATCTTTATTCCCTCATTTCGCAAGTTTTCTGCCTCAAAGTACGAATCAATAATTAAAAAAGGAACGTGCTCTTTTTCAAGCGCATGCGCCATAGGTATAAGTCCATGACCGTATGCATTGCTTTTTAGAACGGGAGCAACTTCAATATGTGGGGCCAGGCGACGAAACTCTTTTAAGTTGTGCAATAAGGCAGATTTTGAAAGAAAAATAGTTATTAACGATGATTGGTTAGCCGTTCCATCTACTCTGTGCTTTATTTTTTTGAAAACCTTTTTGAGCCATATTTTCATTGTATCATTGTACTCTGTGTTGAAATCTGGTATATATTGACATTATTAAACAAGTATGCTAGTCTGTGATTTGAATTAAATAATAGAGGCAATGACCTCTTTTCCGTTCTTTGACAAGCTCATGTTACATCCCACGGATGTGGGGTCATTTGCGTGTTGAATAATGGAAGAAAAACGGAAAGTTAGTTATGAAAAGATTCCTAATACATGTCCTGATTGTTCTCATGGTAATCGTGGGACTTATTTTGTTCATTGAAAAAAAGACAACAGTGACAAAAGAAGTTCCACAGCAAAAAGAGGACAATACAGTAAAGGTCCCCTCGAATACATCCACCACCCTCACGGCGACAGCTGATGTCACAATCGAGAAGTAAAACAAACCAAACACAACAAAAACAAAAAGAAAGATAATACAAAATGAAAAAAATCCTCGCAACATTGATGTTCAGCACCATCCTCGCGGCCAGTGCCGCTTGGGCTCAAACAAACCTGTCGTTCCTGTCCTCGCGCTCCTCGCTCGCCGCGTACGCGGTAGAGCAGGCGCGCAACTCGTCCCTATATCTCTGGAGTCAAGGCCAGGTGGGGAATCAGCAGTCCTTCAATCAGGAATCCTGGGCAACCAATCGGGTATCAGATGAAGTGTTGAAATTCTTTACTAACACCAGCATCAAAATCACATTGGCAAATCTCAAGGATTCTGTAACCATGTGGGGTAATGTGGCGAACGCTGATGGAGACACTCTTTTTTACGGTGGTTCCTCAGAATATGCTGTTGAAGGAAGAGGTGGTGCTCGTCTACCCAAGTTCCAGTTCAATCTTTTCTTATCATATACTGTGCCGATCAAGTTTGATCAGCCGGTGGAGAGAGCAGAGTTCTGGTATGTGGATCCTGCAGAAGGACGCACGGTACAAAAAGTACCGCTCTATGGATATGGCAACAAAATCTACTTCCAGTCGGATTTTGCTGGAAAAGGGTTTGTAGTTGTCACCTTCAAGGACGGGACACAACGCATCTATAATCTGAAGGACGGTGGGTCTATCTTGTCGCCAACTGTGCTGGTTGCGCAAGCAGAAAATGTACACATCGAAAACCTAATGTCGTATCGGGATCCTAGTGTGATTCAGGATACCATCCAGTCATGGAACGGGGTCGGGTACAACAAAACCTATGAGGTTATCTCTACATACCCGGCTTGGGTAAATATTTCCGTCTCAACAACGGAAGGGTTCTATCCAATTGGGTATTGGGTCAGGCCGCAAGGTGGCCAGTCATGGCAATACTACAAATCTGGTTCCGGTATTCCTTATGTGCCAATCCAGTTTGGGGCAGGCGTTTGGTATGTGGTACCTGATTGGAATACCAATCAATTCAAAGAACCAGATCCGTATTTCCCTGTTCCTGTGGGTATTGGTAGAGGCTAACATAACCTAATGTCAGCGTAACATAAACTTGTATTTCATAATCGCTCTAGACATAGGTCTGGAGCGATTTTTTATTGCACTTTTTTATAAAATAGTATATAGTTTGAAACTATGTCGCAGATTCAACTGATACAACTTAAAAACAAAGAAACCGGCGAAACTTACTGGACTAGAAAGAATAAAAAAAAGGTGGAACGCAAGATAGAGCTCAAGAAATACAGTAAGTCACTTCGTAAACATATAGTATTCAAAGAAGCTAAGAAGTAATAGATAAAATAAAACTCTTCTCGGAGTCTTTTATTTATAGTATAGTAAGGTGTGTTATAAGGGGCGATTAGTTAAGTGGCATAACTGCGGTCTCCAAAACCGCTGTCGGAGGTCCGATTCCTCCATCGCCCGCACTATAATTTATTTAAACCACAGGATCTGGCGCTTAGCATAATGCCAGATTTCTGTTTGTAGAATTTTTATCATTTCATTTTTTGAAATCATTTTTCGTAAATACCTAGATACATATCTATATTCAAGTCCCAATTCCTCCATGCGTTTCCATGACAATCCATTTTTATGAAGTTTTTCCACTTCTTTTACCATTCCATGTTTGATTCTTTTTAACAATCGAACTTTTATTTCTTTTTTTAGTCTTTCTCTAGGAAGTTCTAGTTTTATCCATTTAACCTCAAAAGCCGATTTGCCTTTCTTAACTTTTGGGATTTTTCCCAATGCTTCGGCTATTTCTATTGATCTTATCAATCTACTCTTATTGTTTTTTTCTGAATTATTTAATGAAAAAGCAAATCGTAAATCTAATTTTTTTAATATTTCAAATAATTCTTCAGAGTTTTTATTTATCAAATTTTCTCTTAATTTGATATTATGTGTAACATCTGGATATGAAATATTATTTATAACTGCATCTATATAAAATCCTGTGCCACCGACTATGATCGGTAGTTTTTTTCTTGAAATTATGTCTTGAATTGCCTTTTGTGCTAGCTTTTTATATTTACCGACATTAAATTGCTTTCGTGGACTAGTAATATCTAAAAGATGATGTCGCACGCCCCTCATTTCTTTCTTTGTAATTTTACCGGTACCAATATCAAGTCCTTTATAAACTTGCCTAGAATCAGCTGAAATAATCTCACCATTATGTTTAAGTGCGTACTCTACTGCGAAATCACTCTTACCAACAGCGGTGGGACCTACAATTACCACCAGTTTTGTTTTCATTGACTGTAATGTACAATAAATGAGGAGTCTTTTGCAATGTTAACCGAAACCAACAACTAATCAAATTATGCCAAACGCTACCCTTGATACTGCATCCACAGTTGATAGTCCGGGGCCATTAAGCAAAATTAAAAAAAATGCCCTTAAAACAGAGGAGATGAAAAAGAACATTATTACAACTCTATTAGATCCAAATGGTCCAACAGACCTATGTTCTCTCGCCAATCATCTCAATGATCAAAGCAAACTGGTGCGACATGAAAATACCTGTTTACTTCTCCATTAATATTGGTTTTTATATATTCCATTGCATTGGTTTGTGCAATGGATTTTTATTGTGCCGAAGGAGAGAATCGAACTCTCATGGGTTACCCCGCACGATTTTGAGTCGTGTGCGTCTGCCAATTCCGCCACTTCGGCATTTAGCTTAGTCTACTAAATCTGGCAGGAAAATCAATTTTACGATAAAATATAGTGATGTCTAACACACCACGATATTTTGAAGATTCAATTTTTTGGATTGAAGTCGGAAAAATCAAACCCAATCCCTTTCAACCAAGAAGGGAATTTGATGAAGCCCGTCTAAAGGATCTAGCTGAATCCATAAGAATGTATGGAATTCTTCAACCACTTGTAGTGACGCGTAGAGAATTTGAAAAAGAAGAGGGGGGAATCGGAGTTGAGTATGAACTTATTGCTGGTGAACGCCGTCTGCGTGCTTCAAGAATTGCCGGACTTCAGCAAGTGCCAGCCCTTATTAGAAATGGTGAGCAAACTGATAGAATGAAACTTGAACTTGCTATTATTGAAAATCTTCAACGAGAAGATATAAATTCTGTTGACCGCGCCCGTGCCTTTAATCGTTTAGCAAATGAATTTGGAATGAAACATATTCAAATTGCAGAAAAAGTTGGCAAGAGTAGGGAATATGTTTCCAATACAATGCGCATTCTGACTTTACCCGAAGAGATCCTAACAGCCCTTTCAGAAGGTAGACTTTCAGAAGGGCATACACGGCCACTCCTTATGCTTATTGATAGAAAAGCAGAGCAGATGACTTTATTCAAAGAAATTATTTTCAAAAAAATAACCGTACGAGAAGCTGAGGCACATGCCCGAAATGTAGCCAAAGATAGAGTTCGTAAGAAATCACTGATTGATCCAGCACTTGCTGAACTTGAACAAAAGTTTAAAGATACGCTTGGCACGAAAGTTTATATTGAAAGAAAAGAAAATGGTGGAAGAATTATGATAGATTTTTTTGATGATGCGGATATTCAGTCAATTTTGGAAAGGATTTCTAATAATTCCACTAGTGAAAAAACTGATTCAGCACAAACCATTTCATCCGCAACAGCACTTGAAGTTAGTTCAGAAGCACCTATTGATGATCGCGCTCCAGCAGAAATTGTTGCTGAAGAGAATACAGAAGATTTATATTCCATAAAAAACTTTGGCGTTTGATTTATTTATTTTCTCCTGATTTTTTTTGCAAACCTACCCCTTTTAATGGCTTTTGGTTGATTGAATATTTCAATAGCTCTCTCAAGATTTATGTGATAAGGATTATCGCCATCCTTTTCCTTTATAGATCTAAAATCAGCATCATGCACTATATAAGGACCGAAGCGTCCGATATTGGCTGTAATATCTTTTCCTGTGGAAGGATATGCACCAAGCACGCGAGGTAAGCTCAAATACTTAAGAGCATCTTCTACGCTGATATTTGAAACATCCATTCCTTTTGGAATTGATGCCATGCGAGGTTTGGCTTGTACTGGCTCATCTTTTTTTCTGCGACCTTTTGCTTTTGGCGTTCTTTCGCCGAGTTGCACATAAGGACCATACTTTCCTACAAGTACAAAAATAGGTAAACCAGTCACGGGATCATTTCCAATCGGCTCATCTTTTTTAATTTCAGTACCATCCATCATCAATGCACCATCGCAATCTGGATATCGCGAACATGAGAGAAATTTCCCATTCCTGCCAAGTTTGATAATCATATCAGCATGGCATTTAGGACATTTGTATTTTGCATCTGCTTCGCCAAGATTTGTGATTTTAGCTTCTTTTTCAAGTATCTTAATTTCTTTATTAAATGGAATATAGAACTTTTTCAGCGTGGCCAAGTATTCTTTTTTACCATCGGCAATATCGTCAAGAGAATTTTCCATTTCTGCGGTAAAAGAGTCGTTTATATATTGCATAAAATTGGTTTCAAGAAAAGTGGAAACCACATCGCCGGTATCAGTTGGTTTCAATGCCTTATTTTCTTTTTCCACATACCCCCGATCTTCTATGGTTTTAATAATAGATGCATAAGTAGATGGTCTGCCGATTCCTCTTTTTTCTAATTCTTTAATTAAACCCGCCTCACTATATCGTCCGGGTGGCTGTGTTTGTTTCTCTTCACTTTTAATTTCTTTGAGATCAAGCGCATCACCTTTATATAGTTTCGGAAGCTCTATATCTTCGCCACGAGCTTCTGGGTCCACAACAAGCCAACCGGGGAAGACCACCCTAGAACCATTTGCCTGAAATTCTGGAATACTTTTCTCACTCTTTCCATCGCTGTTATTTTCTTTTGTAATATTGGCGGTGATTTTTGTACGAAGGAGTTCGGCATCAGACATTTGAGAAGCAACAGTTCTTTCCCAGATAAGTTTATACAATCTTTTTTGTTCATCATTGTATCCGGCAATTTCAGTTGTGATATATGAAGGACGAATGGCTTCATGCGCTTCTTGAGCGTTCTTACTTTTCTTGGCATAAGTTCTGAATTGCAAATAACTTTTACCATATTTTTTCTCTACAATTGTAGCAATCTGCGCAAGGGCAACTTGGCTCAAGTTCGTGCTATCAGTACGCATATATGTAATATGTCCTGCTTCATAAAGCCGTTGGGCAACGGACATAGTTCGCGAAGGTGAAAAACCAAGGCGAGAACTGGCCGCCTGCTGAAGTGTGGAAGTAATAAAGGGCGCTCTGGGTGAGCGTTTCATTGTACTTTCATCCACTCCAGTAATCTTCCAATCATTTTCTTTTGCCAATTTTAAAATATTTTCAACTTCTTTGAATTCTGTTGGTTCCTTTGAACAAGTTAATGTAAATGAAATGCCCTCTTTAGTTTTGGTATCGGCTGTAATAACCCAAAAAGCGTGAGATTTGAAAGCGCGAATCTCTCGCTCTCGTTCCATGATTATGCGTAATGCTGGCGACTGCACACGCCCCGCAGAAAGGCCATAACGCACCTTTTTCCAGATTAGTCCAGAAAGATCATAACCCACTAGGCGATCAAGTACTCTGCGCGCTTCCTGCGCCATACGGAGATTCTCATCAATCTTTCGGGGGTGTTCCATGGCTTCGCGCACGGCCTCTTTTGTAATCTCATGAAATACTACGCGCTTGGGATCTTTGATATGTGTGGCTTCTACAATATGCCAAGCAATGGCTTCACCTTCACGATCAGGGTCAGTGGCCAGTATCACTTCATCAGCTTTATTCGCAAGTTCCTTTATTTCTTTTACAATCTTTTCTTTACCGGGGGAAATTTCATAATGGGGAATAAAGCCAGCTACAATGTCTATGGCTTTTTTATTACTTTTTGGCAAGTCTCTGATGTGTCCGACAGAAGCTTTGACGGTATATTTACCATCTAAATATTTTGAAATAGTTTTGGCTTTTGCCGGCGACTCAACGATAATTAATTTCATATTTGTTATCTAAATTTTCTAACACTGACTAGTATTACATGAGAATGTTAAATGTGGCAAATTTTTTGTAGCCAACATATACGAATTTACTTGCATCCCAGATCCAAAAATGATCTAATCAGATCATGTTCAGAAATCAAATATTCGGTGCAGGTTGGGATATTATGGAAAAGTAAAAAATATGTGATGATTATGAAGTTCTCAAACATGATTTCAGATGGAAAAACAGGGGAATTACGTATTGATCCAAAAGATAAAAGCCCACACGATTTACTTACTAAAATCACAACAGTCATTGAAACTAAGTCTGGTAAGAAAATACAATCAACCAGAACATCACTCGAGTTTATTGAGAGTGATGAAAATAAATCCTAATAAATATAGAGATTTCTGAATTGTTAAAAGAAACAGCCAGTGATTTTGGCTTTGAAGATGTCATAAGCGCAATCTATGGAGAAAAACTACTGATTTGATGTCTTCATTATTTACTGTCAACTTTATCCACATAAAAATGTTTGCATTTCATACTTACTTATAGTAAGCTAAGGTTATGACTCATCAATATATTAAATCGCTTCGTATTAAGCGTGCCTTTTCTCAACTAGAAATAGCTGAGAAGCTCGGTATTTCACGTTTTTCTTACATTGCCTTTGAACAAGGTAAGCGTAAATTAACACTGACTGAAGCTGACGGACTAAGTAAAATTTTTGAGATATCACTAGAAGATATATTCATAGGAAAATCTTCTGCACCAATTGTCACTATAGAAAAAACTAAAATATTAAAAAAAGAAAAGCTAACAGAACGTATCTCTATTCCACAGGAGAGAGTGGATAAATTTAAACAAGCACTTTTATATATACTTTCTAAAATTGGAGGAAAGCCAAATATAGGTCAGACAGTCCTTTATAAGATTCTTTATTTCATAGATTTTGATTATTATGAAAAATTTGAGGAGCAAATTATAGGAGCAAGATATATGAAAAACACACATGGTCCGACACCCGTAGTTTTTTCTCATATAATTAATGTGCTTGAAGTTGAAGGAAAACTTGAGACAATAAAAAGTAAATTTTATAAATATGATCAGACAAAGTACTTAATTAATCCAAATGAACCACTCGATTTCTCAAGTCTTTCTGGACAAGAAATAGCTCATATAGATTGGGAACTTAATCGTCTATCTGATTTTACAGCAAAGCAAATCTCAGCTCTATCGCATAAAGATACTCCATGGCTTGTAGCAAAGGATAAGGAAATACTTGATTATGAATATGCTTTTTATCGTCCAGAAGAGACATCAGTGAGAGAATATGAGCCACTTTAAACAATTACCAGAATTTGAAAAAGATTTTTCAAAGCTTTCTAAAAAATACCATAGTTTATCAGAAGATTTAAGAAAATTCGAAAGACTAATAAAAATAAATCCTACTGGAGTTGGTAAAAATTTCACTATTATTCATTCCTCACTAGAGGTAAAAATAATTAAAGCACGTTTAGCATGTAAAAGTCTTAGGGACAGATCAATTCGTATTATTTACGCATATCATGAAAATATACTGACCTTTGTACACATTGAAATCTACTTTAAAGGTGATAAAGAAAATGAAGATACAGAGAGAGTAAAAGAATATATAAAAAGATTTTTATGAAAATCTAATTTATTCTGAATTTACTGTTATTTTCCTTTACCAAACTCTGAATTTCAAGAGATGAAAGCGCCTCATTTACTTCTCTTGCCGATAATCCAGTCTTCAAAACAACTTGCTCACTTGTATGTGGCTCAATAACCAAACATTCAATAATTTTTCTTTCATTTTCACTGAGATTTAGCAAAAGCTTTGGCTGAATGGCTTGCCCTGAACCTTCTCTAACTTTCAATCCTAGCATCTCCAAAATATCATTAGAACAAGTGATAGGCGTAGCGCCAAGACGAATAAGCATGTGAGGACCAGCAGACAAAGGTGAAAGAACTGATCCTGGGACAGCGCCTACATCGCGATTATATTCGGTTGCAAATTTTGAAGTGATAAGTGTACCAGATACAAGCTCTGCTTCTATAATCAGCGTGGCGTGAGATATACCAGCCATCAAGCGGTTGCGTTGGGGAAATGTCCAGTGCGTCCCCTCTTGCATCATTTCAAATTCAGAAATAAGCGCCCCTCCAGCATAAACTATTTCGTGAGCAAGCCGAGCGTGTTTCTTGGGATATAATACTTTTCTATCAAGACCAGATCCGGGAAATGCTATTGTTTGCAATGCCACCTCTAGTGCCGAACGATGCGCAATGCTATCTATTCCCAAAGCCAAACCAGATACAATGCATATATTGTATCCTTTCAGACCAATAACAAGCTTTTTACATACCTCCTCACCATAGCTTGAATGTTTTCTTGCGCCAACTATACAGAGAACTTTAGCATCTTCTTTAGGCAAACTTCCTTTAACATATAACTTTTCAGGCGGATCGGTTATCTGCTTTAGGAGAAAAGGGAATTCGTTTTTTTTCAATTTATAAATATTCTCCATAAAAGAAAATATCCCAAACTTTCATTTGAGATATTTCCCCTTATTCCTAGACCCATGATTGTTTTCACGGATCGGACTTAGTATGGGTATATGATATCAAAAGTCATATCACAAAGTCAAGTCAAATTTAATCTAAGCCGACGAAGGGAGTCGAACCCTTTAAAATTGGAATACTAAGTCCATTTTAGTACCTAACCGCCGGCACATTCCTTACTGATAGGCACACTATATCAAACCGATATTAAGTCTTAATAAAGAAAGT
>CAZZPF010000047.1:0-23369 GCA_964655515.1 uncultured Candidatus Saccharibacteria bacterium | reverse complement strand
CCTCTTGCAAAATAATTGTGTCTAGGTGTAGAATAACAATATGGAAGTTGTAAAAGCCCCAAATTTAAGGCTTCTTACCAAAGCCCATGAGAATAAGTGGGTGGCTTTCTCCTCTGATTATAAAAAACTTCTTGCTGTCGCAGAATCACTCATTAGTCTGCGAAAAAAGATTGGACAGGCACGAGCCGTCGTCATGCATGTATTACCCGCTGATGTGGGCTATGCCCCGACCGTCCGTTAATGAAGTTTCAGTATACGGCAACCACCTCAACCAATACTAAAGGGAAGCTCACCAAGCGTCCTATTATTGAACTTGAACTCATTGGGAAAACGGAAAACGTAAATGTGTTAGGTCTCATAGATTCTGGTGCTGATACCACAATGATGAATATAGACTATGCCAAGGTGCTCGGCGTTGATCTTGAAAAAGCAAAAAGAAAAGAATTTGTAGGTATCGGTGATGCTCACGTAACTACATTTATTTCATCCGTGACCATGAAGGTGAAATACTTTGACTTTCCCATAACTACACCAGTCGCTTTTACTGACAGTCCGTCAGTTGATGTTCTTCTTGGGCAAGAGGATTTCTTTGAATGCTTCCGTATCAAGTTTGAAAAGGATCACGATACATTTGATCTGTCGCAATCACCAAAGATGGAACGGAAGTGAGCGTATATGAGTGCGGCTGCTCGCTCAGCTTTATGTCCGTAGGTTCTGACTTCCTCTAAGTCCGCCAGCTCTAAAATAGTCCCAATTCTATGCTTAATATCACTGCAGAATTGACTATTCCTATTATCTTAGCTTGGTGCTATAATTACACCGTTATTAAATAATTAAAAAATATGGCAAAAACAAACTCTGCGTTTATGAAGCCGATGACAATAAGCCCCGATCTTGCTAAAGTAGTAGGAAAAGGACCAATGCCTAGGTCAGAAGTTGTCAAGAAAATTTGGGTATATATTAAAAGTAACAATCTTCAAGATCAAAAAAATAAGAGAAACATCAATGCCGATGAAAATTTGAAGAAAGTGTTCGGTGGCAAGTCAATGGTCAATATGTTTGAAATGACAAAGCTTGTTTCCAAACATCTTTCCTAATTTTAATTTGTTTTGATATTATTAATTTAATTTTTTAATTTAATTTTATGAATCATATAAATGAAAAAAAAGTAGCGCTAACACTAGCAACGCTTATGGGAGGGTTACATTTGGTTTGGTCAATACTGGTGGCATTACACTGGGCTCAGCCACTACTAAATTTCATATTCAAGGTCCATATGATCAAAGCAGTGTTTCTTGTTGATGATTTTAATTTAGGCCTTGCTCTGTTATTGATTATTGTTACAGCAATCATTGGTTATGTTGTAGGATATATTTTTGCAACAATTTGGAATAAATTACATAGCAAATAGCTTACTTTTTATTTGTTTTTAGATAATTTTTCTTAAATTTGAAGATGCCATTTGGATTTTTTAAAAGAAATTTTTGGCTGATTATCCTCATCTTAATCATTGGAGGATATTTCCTATTTTTTCAAGATGTACCTTGTCAATCAGCTATCCAATACAAAATAGGAACTTTTGATAATAGATTTGGCATAAGTCAAAAAGATTTTTTAAATGTTGTTTTTCGAGCTTCTAAAATATGGGAAAACCCAATAAATAAAAATCTATTTGAATATAATTCTAAAGGAAATCTTACAATTAATCTGATCTATGATAATCGTCAAAAAGTAACGCAAGAAAATGCAGTTCTAAAAGCAGATATAAATAAAGTCAAAAATCTAGCAAATTCTGTTAGAGAACAGTATCTCTCGTTGCAAGAACAATTTCAAATTATAGAAAAAGAATATAAAGATTATTTAGATCAATTTAAACAACATTTAAGCGCCTATAATTCACAAGTGGATCACTGGAATAGTATGGGCGGTGCACCTAAAAGTGAACATAACAAGCTAAATCAAGAAAAATCAAACCTAGCGACAGAACAAATCGCTTTAGAAAATAAAAGACTAGAATTGAATAGTCTAGTTGATAACATAAATCAATTTATAAATAAATATAACTTACTTATAAAAGACGCCAACTCAAATATAAATACTATAAATCAAACAGCAGATAGAGAATTTGAAGAGGGGATCTATGATCCAAATAAGAATGTTATAGACATATATCAGTTTGAAAATGAACAAAAATTGACTAGAGTTTTAGCACATGAATTGGGTCATACACTAGGACTTGATCATAATAATAATCCAAAATCTATAATGTATTCATTAAATCAAGCTGAAAATGAAACTTTAAGTAAAGATGATTTATTGGCTTTAAAGACAAAGTGTAATTTATTAAAAAACTAACTCTATTTTAATTATCAGTAGTTATCCACATATTCATCAAATCTTCATACTTTCTTCATCAAATCTTCATGTCGCTTTAGTACACTAGGATCATTATTAGTTTAATTATAAAATAATGATTCAAAAACAAAATAGACAACAAGCATTCACTCTTATAGAAATCCTAGTTGTTATAGGTATTATTGCGGTCTTGGCGGCAGTAGTGCTAGTAGCTATCAATCCTGCCCGCCAGTTCAAACTAGCTCGTGATTCTCAAAGGGTCAGTAATGTCACAGCTATTTTAAACGCCCTAGGGCAGAATTTAGCTGAAAATAAGGGTATATTTCTATGTAATGGTTCTGCATTAGCTATTCCAACCACCATCACCATTATTAAAAATTCTGGTGGTTTTGATCTGGCTCCATGTATTGTGCCCACCTATATTTCCTCTTTACCATTTGACCCTAGTGCAATTGGTGCAAAATTTGTTGATATTACCAATTATGATACTCAATATTCACTATATGAAGATACACAAGGAAGAATCACTGTCAATGCAAAAGGAGAAATCACACCAAATATTTCCGTGACTAGATAGTAGTTTTCGTAATATACTTAGTAGTAATGAATAAAAGAAAATATATCTTATTACTTTGCTCAATAGGCATTATTGTTATTGTGCTGATTTTGCAGATTCCTATAAAAACAAGCAATAAAGATTTTATTGAGGATAGTCCAGTGTCAAATCCAATAATAAATACAATTAATAAAAGCATTCTCTTGAAAGAACCTAAAACTATCAAAGTCACTTATAACACACCAGAACCGATAAAACCCTATATTTCTGCAGAATCTTATATTGTTGGAAATCTTAAAACGGGAGATACTTATATAAGTCATAATTCAGAACGAGTTTTTCCTATTGCATCAGTTAGCAAACTACTGACAGCACTTATTGCTAGACATGTCATTCTCCCTCAAGCAAAAATCAAATTTACACAGTCCATGCTTGATGCATATGGAGATTCTGGGTATTTTACCCTAGGTGAGACTTTTACTCCGGAAGAACTGATGTATGCACTTGTACTAGAATCAAGTAATGATGCAGCCCTAGCATTTGCAGAATCTTATGGATTAGAAAAATTTGTGGCACAAATGAATGGTTTTGCCAAAGAAATAGGTATGAGCCAAACCTCTTTTAATGATCCAACCGGACTAAGTCCTGAAAATATTTCAAATGCCAAGGATTTATTTACTCTTGCCAAATATTTATATAGGGCTGAAAAACCACTTTTAGAAATAACTCGCCAAAAAGAATATGATCTATCTACTACTTCAGAACACAATGCGCATCATTTTGTAAACATAAATCCCTATTCATACTATAAAGATTTTATTGGCGGTAAGACTGGAAGAACAAAAGAAGCAAAAGAAAGCATGATTTCTCTATTTAATCATACTATTGATACTACGGAATATTCTATTGCTGTAATTGTTCTACGATCAAATTTTGCTGAAAGAGAAATTGACACTGAAAAACTTTTAGGCATGTTCATAGATAAAATTGCTAAAAGTCGCTAGCTAATGAAATCTATTGTTATATGCTGGAATATAAAGTTTTTCTATATACTCTTTCAACATTCTGGTAGTACTAAATTGTTCTATTATAAGTTTACGCGCATTAGCCATTCTTACAGCCCAAAATGAATTTTCTCTTACATTGAAAATATGATTATAGTATTGAGGTATTATTTCATTTTCTAAAATAGTCATCAAACTATCAGTTATATTAGCATTATCGGCAAGCCAACCAATATTTGAAATATCTATTTCATCTACCCAACCATCGCTTGTTGTAAGAGGTAAGACTCCATTCAGACAGGCTTTCATGCCACTTGTACCACATGCCTCACTTCCGACAATTGGAGTATTAAGCCATACATCACAACCAGATACCATTTTTTGCGATATTTCAACATCATAATTTGGTAGAAAAACAACTATATCCTTTAATTCTGCTTTCATAAGAGCATAGATTCTTTTAAGAAATGGATTTTCCTCATTATAGCTATCATTGAGCGGTCCAGAAAACACTATTCTAAATTCTTTATCAGTCACTTTTGCCAAATTTTTAAATCTAGAGATATCTTCTAAAATTGCTAATGGTCTTTTGTATTCTACAAATCTACGAGCCCAGCCAAGCAATAAAACATTTTCTGAAAAAGACACCGCGCATTGCTCTTTAATCAATTTAATTAATTCAATTTTATTTTCCTGATGCCTAAGCCACGAAGAATTATTCCAAAAATCCCATGACTTGATATTGATACCATTAGTTATATTTTCTATTTCATATCCTTTCCATAATTCCATGGCTTTCTTTTTGTGTAAAACACTAACGGTATTTACTTTTGAAGATAATTTTAGTGCCAACAAATTCATTGAAAACATTTTAGTAATGGGATCAAATCCTAGATTCAATAAATCCGCAACATTTATATTAAGTTCATAAGCAAATGCAGATAAATTCCATTTAACCCTATCCATATTAAAAAGTTCTAGTCCTGTAGGGATCAATGTATGATTTGTAAAAACAACATGTTTTTTTACATACTCACAAGCTTTAGCAAAGTCAACTCCACGATTTATCATTTCATAATGAATCAATTCAAATATTAGAAAAGCGGAATGTCCTTCATTTAGGTGATATATTGATGGATGGATGTCAAGAGCTTTTAATATTCTCATACCACCGATTCCTAAAACTATTTCTTGTATCAGCCGTTCATCTCTGTTCTCAGTATATAAATTATCTGTAATTGCCCAATCATTTGGTTTATTGCCCTCTACATGTGTATCAAGAAGTAAAAGAGAAGTTTGACTTTTTTTCCAAATCCATACCTGTACCATCACACCACGATCATTTATAGGTAGTGTTATGGTCAGCGGTAGTCCATCTTCTGTTTTAACCAATGATAAGCCAACAGTTTTGGGGTTTGATAATAATGAATTTTTCTTTTTTTCACGAATATGTTCATTGTGATATAGAAGTCCAATGGCCACAACAGGCAAGTTTTGTTCAACTATTTCATTTATATAATCTCCTGCAAGCACTCCTAATCCTCCGGCATAAAGAGATGTTTTATTGAATAAAGCATATTCAGTGCAAAAGTATGCTACTGGTTCATTTTTTAAACCCTCATTTTGTTCTGAAGTTAAATATTTCATATTATTATTTATGATCCACGCTGTTCTGGTTGACCGCCCCTCACTTCATAATATTTCGCTTTGTATTTTAGAATCATGGCTTCAACCTCTTTATGAGTAATCTCTACACGCAAAAGATCAATAGCATTGATTGTGTCATAAATATCAAGCTTGTTTTCTATTTTAAAAATAGCATCACGCCATAAAATTGCTTTTTCATACTCACCATTTTCCCTAGCTTCTTTTTCAAGTTTCTTCATCATATCTATAAAGGCAAAATAAACTCCTTCTTCAGCACCCCCACGACCAACTGTCCTATCCTTAAATGGTATGCGTAAAATTGAATTTTGTTGCATCATCATTTGTCTTATTTTACCAGTTCTTTGCCAGTTAAATGCTGTTGCTATTATATGTTCGTAAAAATCACGTCCCTTTTCTAATACTTCTTTTTCAATCAATGGAATATGTCGCAAGGTATCAAGCAAGCGAAAGGCGCCATCTTCAATCATTTCCAAACTCCACCACGGCTTTGCTGATGCCCACCAGAAATGATCAGAAGCCAAGGCAATATCCATTTTTTTGCGAACCAGCTCATATCTTGAATTTTTTATGTCTATTTCATAAACTTTATTTAGGACGAGGTCAGTAAAGGCCCATTGCCACTTATGAATGATATTGTCAGGATCAGACCAAGATAGAAATTGACTGCCACTTTCAATATCTTGTTTGCTTGATGCCCAAGTGGCTTTTGTTGGAACAATTTCCTTAAATTCTTTATAATATTTTTCAACATCAGAAATTTTAATGAGTTCCAATTCTTCAGTGTCAAAAACTTCAAACAACATTTTTTCTAGACCGGGACGATGGTGGCCAAAAGTTTCCAAATCCATAGCTGTAACAATGTAATGATTGCTTTTTAAATCATCACTCATGGCCTCAAAGAGAGTATCTCTAGATCTAACAACCGCACTCATAATTAGATTACTTAACCTTCTATTACGAAAAAAAACATTTAAATTAGTTCCTTTAATTTTATGTATTTTATTGTAATCAATTTGTCCAACTTCTCCGCCACAGGAAATTTCGTCAAGTATAATCCATTCAAAACCCAATTCTTCCACGACCGGAAGAATTTTTTGATCATAAGCCATTTCTGGCGGAAAAAATCCTTTCGGTTTAGCATTTTTACCTAGATAGAATTCAAGAGATTGATTATTTAATATGATTTGTCTTTTTATTTCTTGTTCATTTAAAAAAGGAAGTAATGCGTGATACTTGGCTGAAGAAGTAAATTCAACGCGCCCCTCATTACCAATTAGGCATAGATTATCTATAATGTCATGATAACCATATTTATCAAATAATTCTAACAACGCGCCATTTATATTCAGTGTTAAATTTATTTTTTTATTTTTTAATAATCCCTCAATAATCGGTCTATAGCATTGCACCACTATTGCCTCCAGAATATCTGGCTGTTGTTCCGCCGGTTGATACATGTGAAGAAAATTTGCCCAACGCATATTATATATTTTTTCTTGTTTCTTCGTTAAAATTAATAGCTTTCCTAAAAATTTCTACATATTCTTTGGCAGATTTACTCCAGGAAAAGTTTGTTAACATCGCTCGTTTTTGTATACCTACCCAATACTGCCTATATTTGTATGTTTCTATTGCCTTAACCACTTCACCAAAAAAAGCATATTTATCATATTTTTCAAAAACAAAACCTGTACCAGTATTGGTAATGGGGGAATATTGCTCAACACTATCTGCCAATCCGCCAGTTTTTCTGATTAGTGGTATGGCCCCATAACGCATAGCTTCCATTTGTGTCAGTCCAGATGGTTCAAATCTAGAGGGGATTAATATGACATCAGCTCCCGCATATATAACATGTGGTAATACATTGTCAAATGAAAGATGTGTTGCCACCTGATCATATTTTTTCTCCAATTCTGTGAAAAAAGATAGAAATCGTGATTCTCCAGTTCCCAGTATTATAAGTTGAAATTTATAATTATTCAAAAGCGGTTCAATGGTGTCTGTTAAAAGATCTAAACCTTTCTGCTCACTTAATCTTGAAACAATGGCAAAAATCGGAATATTAAGGTCTTCATCCAAATTAAATTTTCTTTGAAGCACAGCTTTGTTTTTCAAACGATCTTTGGTATTTTTGACGGAGTACTTATATTCTACATTAGCATTGGTTGCTGGATCGTTTGATTTATAATCTATTCCATTCAAAATACCAAAAACTCTTGACCTTCTTTCTTGTAAAATAGTATCCAATAATTCACCGTATTCAGGCGTGGTAATTTCTTGTGCATAATTGGGAGACACTGTGTTTATTATATCAGCATAACGAATACCTCTTCTCATAAAATTTATTTTTAATAAACGAGGATCAAAGATTCCGGGAATTGAAGATTGACCGTCATCGTAGTCAAGCTCGCTCATATGATGATGATCAAACATTCCTTGGAAATATAGATTATGTATTGAGAATACGACCGCAATCTTTGAAATAATAGGATCAGAAGCGTACACAGTTTTCATAAAGTTTGATATCAGACCACCTTGCCAATCTGATGCTACGATAACATCAGGAACCCAATCTTTGTTATTACGAACAAATTCCAGTGTTCCACGACCAAGAACTGCCCATCTTGCCGCGTCATCATCATATCCATAGACACTTCCACGCTGTTCAAAGTATTCTTGATTTTCAAGAAAATAACTAAAAGAACAACCTTCAGGTATGTCTTTTAGGGTTTTTACATTACAAATTATATTTTTTTCCCCATTTTCTTTTCCATTTGGCACAATAATTCCTTCCATATATGTATCCATTGGATACTTTTCCAACTGAATAGTGCTGTATTTGGGGATAATAATTCTAGCATCCTGTCCAAGTTCACGCAGAGCTTTAGGTAGAGAATATAGTACCTCCCCAAGTCCTCCAATTTTTATAAAAGGCGCCGCTTCAGTAGAGACAAAAAGAATTTTCAGCTTCTTGTTTTTATTTAGGAGTGACATATTGTTTATTGAAATAATTTTTTTAAATTTATTAAACCTAATAATTATATCAGATTTATGTTTTATTTGAAAGTTTGTTATATTCTAAAGCACTGATTATTGTAACCGCGGGAACTGATTTATAATTGGCATTTTTTATAAAACTTGGTTGACCATTTTTTTCCACCACATAATATGCGAATCCTCTCATTATTTTCACAGACTGATAATCAGCATGTCCGGGTAAGCTGACCGGATCTGCTTCACTAAAATCTACAGGACTGTCATCGCTTGCAGTTAGCCATGTTGAGCCAGTATTTAAAAGTAAATGACCGACCCCAGAAGGTATATATATTTCATCACCTTTCTTAACAATTATTGCATAGAAATTTTCTATCTCATCATTTATTTCTTTGCCGTTTTTATCAATTTTCCTTTTTTGCAACAAAAGCATTCCATCACCAGAAAGAACAGAATATGTTTCATCTAGCTGACCAACATGATAGTGGCCATAAGCTTTTATATATTCTCCACCAACCTTCCCACATTCCCAGATAGTAATATTTCTTTTTTCCTTACCACCCCTTATCATATAATAATAAATATCAGGCCCCTGGGCAAAAGCGTCCATTAACACCTCCTTCATTTTTTCATGTTTACGAACAGCAAATGCTTGCATCATAAATTTGTTTGTTTAATTATATCCCTAATTATACCTTTTGTTTCATTCGGGTTATTAACCTTAACAGTTTTTACACCCGTACTCATTACTGGATAATCATTACTACCTTCAATGAGCGCATCACCAACAAATAACATTTTTTCTATCGGAATTTTCAAATACTCTTTTATTTTTAAAATACAATACGCTTTGTCTAATCCTTTAAGGGTAATATCTATTGATGTTGTGCCTGCAATATGTACTTCAAACTCTGGAATTTTATCATCCAAATATCTCTTTATTTCAATGCGTTTTTTACCGTCTGGATCCCATAATTTCTTAATTTCTAATGGAGCATCCTGACCCAATCCAGAAAAGACCATAGCTGATTCTCTGTCTTCAATTAATTCTCCAATAATATTTTCAAAGTTAAAATTAAATTTTTCTAATGCTTCAGTAAAAGCGTTCCTTATTTTTTGCTTATCATTTTCTGATAATATATTTTTATATACTAATTTCCATTGATTATGCCATTTGTAATACATTGCTCCATCAGTAGGGAATATATGTAAATTAGAAAAGCTCTCTTTACATTCTAATGCACCGATAACTTGTTTTTGAAATTGTTTTAACCCCCCCCCAGATACTATTGCCACCTGCTTTATTTTTAGTAGGTTACAGATTAAATCCGACATTTCATTGTCAATCACTGTTTTACTTTCCGTCAGTGTATTATCAAGGTCAAACACTATGATATCATAATCTTGTAATTCTGGATCTTTTTCTTGTTTCATAAGGTTAGTATAGCAAATATAATCAGATTTATTAATCAAAAATTTTTATGAGATATTCATCAATTTTCCTTTGATCTAGTTCATAAAAATATTTTCCTTCATTATGAAGATATAAAGCCAATTCATTGCCTACAAATCGCCAATGCCACGGCTCGTACTGGTAATATTTATTTATTTTCGGATAAGAGAGAATAAAACCATATTTATAGGCATTTTTCACAAGCCAAGAAAAGGAAGTACTATCTTCAAATTCAAGATAAGCTCCTCTAATATCTGGCGTTCCAAAATCAAAAGCCGTACCAAGCTGATGTTCTGAATATCCTTGATCAGCTGAAAATTGATTGGCTGTGCCTGCACCGTATACCACCCTATATTCGTATTTTAATGTTTTTTGATATTCAAAAGATCTGTATCCAGAAAGAATTCTTAACGGTATATTGTCTTTATACGCCTCTTCCATCATCTTTATAAGAAACGGAGAAACTTTTTCTAATATTTGTACGGTTTTTGTCTGATCAACAAGATATGAATTATTAATATTTATAAGTTTTGGTGGAATATAATTTTCACTAAGGAAATATATCTTAGAATATTTTTTAAGTAATTCTGGATCTATGGTCGTCAGTTTTGTTAGAGTATCTATTTGCTTTTCATTATTTGCTTTTATGTTTTCAAGTTCAAGCCGTTTTCTTTGTTCGGTACTCAATATACTAGAAAGATTTTCATTTTCTTTAGTTTTTTCTATAATTGTCTTATCAAGTTTCTTGATTTGCATATTGAAAGCTAGAGTACTTGAAGCAAGTTCACTCTCCGTTTCCTTGAACTTTTGATAGGTGATATAGGTAAAATGTATCCAATAAACTAATGTGCCTGTAATAATAATTACGCTTGTCATTAAAAGAGTTTTTCTGTGTTTATCAATAAATTTATGATATTGCATAGTCAATAGATTATAAGGCCATTATAGCAAATATTCCCTTGACAAGAATAGGTATTGAGTTGTATACTCTTTTTAAATGGTCCTTGACAATTCATAGAATTGGCTAGGAAAAACCGCATAAAATAACAGAAAAGAAGGGAAAATTATGACTACCTCAGAACAATTAGAGGTGGAAAAAAAGATAGCTGAAGCGGTAGGAAAGGTAAAAGCCCAGTTGCGTAAATTCGTAGCTTTTCTTATCGCCGCATTGGTATTGGTCAGTATCACAATCATCGTGCTCAGTAATGTGGTCGCTGATTTGAAGGTGGCGTGGGCAAACGAAATCTATCTTGACAGCCAACGCCACCCTTTCGGGATTTGGATTGGAATCAATCCCGAAAATCAAAAGATAATTGGCGTGCGAAATAGTTCAAGGTGGAAGGTGGATGATTTGGCTATTGATGTAAAGCGCCAGACAGATACAAATACAAATCTTTCTGCCAATTGGAACATTACCTTGAGGACATTACAATGAAGATCATCATTACTTCAATCTTATGTCTCTCTTTGATCTGCTTGCCTTGTCATAGGCCCAAAGCGCAAGCCGTACCAGCAGTTGTGCTACTTTGTGTAACAGGTTTAGCAGTCGGTGGAATTTATTATATCCACCTCAAAAGCTGTGAGCCAAGGTACTATTGCATCAAAATGGATAATGACCAGCCGAACAGTTATCGCTGGTGTCAAGCTATGGGTCGACCTCCACAGAATGAAGCCGCAACAAATGGCTGGAAAATTGTTTCCGGTCCATATAAATTGGCCACAGACTGCGACAGGAATTGCATTAATCATCCAAATGTTTTTCAAAACCTTGCGGATGAGGAACTGTTGAATGATCAGTTGATCATTATCGTTCAACAGTCGTCAACACTCAACGGTCCATGGTATGATATCTATACGGAGACAAATTCCTTAATGATAAATTTGGACTTTGAAGTTCCAAATACTGTAGCAACGGTCTTCTATCGGTTGAAGATTGTTAGTACTACACCTACGATGGCAGTTTTTGATTTCTGATTGCAAGGTTTCTTTAAGTTTAGACATATCCCAAATTGCTTAAAAGGCGGTTTGGGATTTTTTATATAAAAAAACCAGTCTGACGACTGATTATATAAGCTTAACTTCTTCTTGATGCCTTAGGGGTGTCAATTCTGTAATGGCACTTAGTGGCACCTTGCAATGTCTATCAAAATTTGATGGTAGAATTGTTATGACTTCTCTAGTTTTTTCATCCCTCACAGCAACAAAACATTCATGGTCAGTATCACTGTAAAATAGTATATGCATTCTTCTTGATCTTAGTTCTAAACCAATAGGAATTGTTTTTTCAAAATCAAGAATTTGAGCCACTTCCTCATGAGATAAATGAAGCCTTTTTGCTACTTGATCAAAGGCATGATAAGTAAAAGTTGTTTTTTTCAATGAATGCTCCTAACTCTTTTAAGATAACACATAGCTTTCCAATCCGGCATCTCGAGCACGAATCTTGAATTTTTCCCAAAATTCTGGTTTGAGATCCTTCACATGTCGTTTAAGCCACTTGTCAATGGAATAGCCATTATCAAAACCTTGTGATAATTGACCTTTTTTCATTATATCCACAAAGTATTCCGTATCATTATAATAGAGGGCCTTGACTAAAAGCAATAAAGTTCTGTTTGAATTGCCATTAGCATCATCAATGACAGTAAGTTTCTTTTCAAGCTTTATATCAGAGTAACTAGCTTGTCCTAAAAGAATTTTGGTAAAGACATGGTCTTGTTTGCTAGCCCGATTCCACCATATAAAGCGTTTTTTTAATTGATCATTTTCTACAACATCTTCGGTTTGACCAATAAGCAATTCTCCAACCTTTGGAGGATTGTGTTTAGAAATAGATAAGCTATTTATTGGTATAAAGCAGATTTTGCTATTTTTTCGCGTGTCTTTTGCAAAGTAAATATCATCTGCAAAACCAAAATAATAATGATATCGTATGTCAGCGTGTTTCTTTCCCTCTTCTGTCAGAAGCGCCCATTCATGCCCAAACCATGGATCTTCACTGGTGGTTAAGTTACCGCTTTTTGATATAAATGAATGAAGATCAGAACGCTTGGCCATGACGAATGACACAGTGTGAAAACTTAATTCCCGTAATTTTGTCAAAAAAACTTCATATTCGCTTGGTTGAATGTTCATTTCAAATCTTTCTTTGTTTGACGAAGATTTTTCTTTCTGCAAGTTATCATTTAAATACACTTATGTCAATTTTTTTATATCTAATTTTTTGAATTTCCTCGTATAAGGGATGTTGAGGTTTGGGCTTCTTACTAACTGGCACCGCATGTTGAACAATGTTAGAACCTGTGTTATGTGAGCCCAAATGCTGGTATTTCAGAGCTTCAGGGGTAATCATGGGCTTGGAGTAAAAGTCTCGCCACCGAGAGCTACAGCAAGCCAAACGGAGGATAAATATAGTCATTGGATCAGAGACAACCTATCTCAATGCTTATCAAAAATGAAATAAATTTGGGATGTAAAGGTAATCTCAAAGAATTATCCATGTCATTATTTGCGTAGCATCTGCGAAGTAGCTGTGCTATAATTCATTATAAGTAAATAACGGCATTATATAATTTATGGACAAAAGTATTTTTCTCAGATTTTATCCCAATCTTCCTCTTAATGTAAGACGAGATGTGATTCTTAATTCGCCTGAGGTTGGTGGACCGATAACATGGGAAGTTGCCTATCAAGAAATTCAGGGAGGTAGTGAAACTGGAGAAAAGATATTACGAAAATTGATCGAGCTTAAATTTATTCCGACCAATGAAGATGAACTAAAAACTTTTACAGGTGAAATTAAAAAATAAAAATGTCTGAAAATGATTCTGAGAAAAAAGAATATACAGATGAAGTTGTTAATCTCGTGATTGCTCGTCTTGAGGGCTTGCCTCCTAATGTCTCGATATCAATTGGCGGAGGTAAAGATTCACAAGAAGGCGGCTATGGCATTAAGAAACTGATTGAGCATATAAAGGCACAGGATGAGATAGGGAAAAAGATGATAGATGTTCAGCTCGCTTATATTCGTTCATTTAAATCACCTCAAAGACATGCTCTTTCTAGTAACTAGACCACGATATGATCGTGCAACCAATTATCTTTATCATTGGACAGAGCTATTACTTGTAGAGGCGAAACGTAAGAGTATTTCCTTTATTGATATTGTAAAGGAAAAGGTAGAAAAGACGACAGTGCAAAGTTACATAAGAAAAAAATCTCCAGATGTAATTATTCTAAATGGACATGGGAATGATAACTCGGTGGTCGGAGATGGAGATAAAGATATTGTTTCTATTACCGACGATCTAAAAATTTTTAAGAATAAGAAAATATATGTGCGTTCTTGTAGCTCCGGTAGAAATTTGGGACCTGCAATTGTTAAGAATGGAGGGACTGGTTTTGTTGGCTACCGAGACTCTTTTTTATTTGCAACCCAAATAGACTCTGAATCTTTTCATAGTCCCACCACTGATGATGTAGCGGGCGTATGTCTTGCTCCCTCTAATGCAATTGCCGAAGCCCTTATTAAGGGTTCTACTATTAAAGAAGCTCATGAAAAGGGAATACAGGCTTCTTTAGAGATGTTAGATAAGTTACAAATAAGTTCATCATATAACTCTCAGTTCGCCCCATTTCTATATTGGAATATGATAAATCAAGTTTGCTACGAATGATTTTCTAAGGCATTATTTGAGGACTTTAATCTAAATAACTCCTCAAGACTTACGCCCAAAGTCTTGGCGATTTTTTCTAGTATAGGGGATGGCGAGGTTTTGGCTCCTTACTAACTGGCTCCGCATGTTGAACTATGTTAGAACCTGTTTGAGATAATAAAAAAGACCTAGACTCGAGTGAGCTTTTGGTCTTTGAACTTTGAATCAATTCTCCTCAAAAGGAGGGCGTAACTTTGGTGTGACAACTTGTGAAATATTATAAGGTGTCAAAAGACATACCTCACAAACACCATCAATTGCGCAAGTGAAATTATAATAATCATCGTGTGGAAGGCAAATGTACTTTCTACCGCACTTCTTACATTTAACCTCCTGTTCGGCGAGGGACAAGAATGATTCAGATATGTCCATACGAGTTTCCTTTCATTGTTTGACGAAGATTTTTCTTTCTGCAAGTTATCATTGAAATATACTGATGTCAAGTTTTTTGATATCTAATTTTTTGAATTTCCTGTATATAATATACCCACCTTACCTACACTTTGATATGATAGGTCGGTCGAATAATGCGACAGACTCGCTCAGTTTGTATAGTAGAACCGTATGGACAGTTTTTATCAGATCCAGACGGAGATGTTACGGAAATCAAACTGATTGATCCGGCTGATTACAAAAAGTATTTTGATTGGGGTGAGGTGGGCGATAGAATTATGGAGAGAGCTATTGAGCTGAAGAAAGTCTTATAGATAAGCTTATTTTATTCCAAGTATTGTATCAGTATAAAATTTATGTTATTCTTTTGTCAGAAAGAAGGTGATTACAATGATTAAACCATTTAGTGTTAAAGACGAAGATTTCAAGGTCTCGTCTTGGTCAAAGAACAACCCAAAAACCTGCGTTGCTGTGGCGATCAAGAAAGATGGAGTTGCGGTTCGGAACCATAACGATTCCAATCGTAACACTGTTTACTTCAGTTATGACGAATGGCAGGCCTTTGTCAAGGGCGCTAAGTCTGGCGAATTTGATGGTGTTCAGTGACCACTCGCCAGCCACAATCATTGTGGCTGGTTTTTATTAGATATTTCAAAATGTTCAAAATGAATAAAAAATTTTATATTATCCCTGGTTGGGGAGAAACTTGTAGACGAAGACAATATCAATCTCTTGCTAAATCCGTTAGAAAAAAAGGATATGAAGTTATCTTTAAAAATGTTGATTGGAATAGAAAAATATCAGAACAAATTTTTGAGGTAGAAAAAAATTCAATCTTGTTTGGTTTTTCTATGGGTACATTATTAGCAAGATTGGTTTCCCAGGATTATAAAAATCAATTAGTTATATTTGCTTCTATGACCCCGCTTAGACATTTTAAAGGTGGAGAACAAGAAAAAATGTTGGTTGATGCTATTGGAGAAAAAATTGTTGAGGATGTAAAGAAAAATTTAAGACCAAGAATTAAATCCAAAAGCGTTACGATGTACGGAGATAAAGAAAACGAAAAAGCTGATGTAATTATTTCAAATACAGATCATGAAATTTCAGAAAATTATATAAGGGAAATAGTTAAGTTATTGAAATAATATTTAATTAACTGGCTCCGGCGGCAGGACAGCTTTCGAACCTATGATTGGGGTAGGGCAGTGGGAGATTTGGAGACGACTAATGAGGGAGATTGGGTATTTGTTAGCTTTAGTGTGATTAACCCTACAGTGGTGGGGAATATAGTTTTATAAAAAATCAGCGCTATTTTACTAAAGCGCTGAGTGAACAGACTAGAATCATTTCTTTGCCCTCGCAAGCAGTTTACCAATGTGTTCTGTGAGTATCTCGGTCTCTTGAAGAATCTTGGGCTTGGTGAATTTGGGTGTAAGATTTTTATTAACAATGTACAGTCCTGCTCCAAATGAAGTCCATTTTCCTTTAATCGGCACCAATAGAGGCTGGCACAGAACCCCAACTGGGTATGGATCAATAATTGTTTTTTTGGAATCGCAGAGCAACCAAGTATGCGGATAGTAATTTTCTTTGAGATCAGGGAGCTTGTTTTTTCTAGAAACCTGAATGATGCCAAAATAATAACCGTCAACAACATTTAATCCTGATACATGCCTTACGATAGCTCGGCAGACTGAGTGACATCGATACTGTGGTCGATTTTTACGATGAGTCTTTGCATATTTGCCTATCAAACTTGCAATTTTGTAGACCCTTGCAAAGATTCCCACATCCTTCACAGGTACATTTAGAAGATTATAGTAATTTATGAACACAAAAAACCTTTCTTCTGCAGTTTTGTTTTGCAGATGTTTGTCCTCCATCTAAAAGATATATAACATTAAGATATGTATTCTGTCAAATGCTCGCTTGGCAGGACAGCTTTCGAACCTATGATTGGGGTAGGGCGATGGGGGATTTAGATACTTCTATGGGGGAAATTAGATATTTATTGGATTTAATCTGATTTGCCCCACAGTGGTGAGAAATGTTGTTTTGTATAAAAAGAACCACTTCAAAACTTTCGTAGTGAAGTGATTTAAGGATTTCGTTAAACAGCTTTATACAACCTTAACAGTTACGGAGTATAGGCCATTTTTATATCTATGGATGAACTGAGGAGAGAACCCTGATCTTTCAAGTACAGGGCATACTCTTTCAATTGTCCAGCCTGTGACCGACGCAACTGGCCCAGCATAGCTCTTATCTCGCGGTTTTCCATTTGCCATACGCGTGACCCCAGTTCCTTCTACAAAGCTCATAAATCCGATTGTACCCCTGCGAGATACTTTGTGGATTGCGTTTAGGGCAGTGCACATCTTTACAGATGGAATATGTGTCAACGTGATAATTGCGAGAATGGTGTCGAACTGATCAGTCGGAAAGATTTCGGGTAAGTCGTAAACATTTCCTGAACGAAAATCAACTCCAGGATATTCTTTTCGGGCGATCGTTAACATACCGTCCGAAGGATCAATACCTATATATCGCGTGATATCCAATTGATGCAACGATGGAATGAATCGTCCGCAGCCACAGCCGATGTCCAGTAAAAGAGGATCAGGGACCATCAGCTTACGAGCCTTGATAAGGTCCTCGCTCGGCTTAGGAATAACTTGTTCTCTAAAATGCATTTCAGCCTCGAGATTGTAGGATTTGATCGTATTTATCTCAGAAGCGTCAAGCTTTGCTTTTGACATATGATACCTTTTGTAAATTGTTGTCTCTGAGAAATAAACTAACATGCCAATTTGCATGTGTCAAATCTGCTCCGGCGGCAGGGATCGAACCTGCGACCAATCGCTTAACAGGCGACTGCTCTACCGCTGAGCTACACCGGAATATATTCTTTTTTAAAAGAACACTGCTATAATATCAAAAATTTTGAATATTGAAAAGCAATAATGTATAATTGCTTTATATGAACATAAACATACGCACAACATCATTTTCACTTACCCCAGCTATTTCTGAATATGTAGAAAAAAGACTAAGGTCAATAAGTAAGTTTTTTGAAGATGATAGTACTACAAAATGTGACTTGGAACTTTCAAGAACCACTAATCATCATAAACATGGAGATGTTTTCAGAGCAGAGATTCATATTATTGCAAAAGAGAAAAATCTTTACGCAAGCGCTGAAAAAGAAGATTTGTATGTGGCTATAGATGCCGTAAAAGATGAGATTCTTAGGGAAATTAAAACTTCAAATGAAAAACGCAGATCTCTCATTCGTCGTGGTGGAGCTCAGATAAAAAATATTTTAAAAGGTTTTTATAAATCTTTATAATTAATCTCGTTCTTTCCTTCAGGAATTACTTTTTCTATTGTTAAAATTCCGTCTTTATATGATGCTTTGGTAATTTTTACACGAATTTTCTTTTTATCTTTGTCTAAGAAAAAAAATGCTGAAGGCCATTGATCATAAGCTTTAATTTTCAAATAATTTTTATATGGATTTTCGTTTAATTTTATTAAACCATCTTCCTTTTTAATTTTCTTTGTATAACTTGCTTCATTATGCTTTTGTTCAATTTCTTTTATTTTTCCAGCAATAAAATCTGCAATGATAGAAATAAGTAAATCTGCTCCAGTCAAAACTAGTTTTTCTCCGAGAATTTTTACAGTCGGTGGCCACGGCTCTATCACTACTTCTTTTTGTGCAATTATTGGACCATGATCCATTTGACTATCCATTTTCATTATGCTTACCCCAGTATTCTTTTGATCATTAAGAATAGCTGTTTCTATAGGCGATGGACCACGAAGTTTTGGTAGAAGGGAAGGATGTATGTTAAGTGATTTAAATTTCGGCATATTGAGAATTTCATCTGGAATTATTTTGCCATATGCAATCACTATAAAAATATCGCAACTATATTTTTTTAATTCTTTTATAAAATTTGGATCATCAAGTTTTTCTGGCTGATATACTGGTATATTGTGTTTCATAGCCCAGACTTTGGCTGGTGGAGCAGTTACAATCATTTTCCTACCCTGTGGTTTATCTCTTTGAGTTACCACAAAAGCAATCTCGCTATTTATTTTTTTTGTAGCTTGAGCAAGTTTTTCCAAGGTCATAACTGCATATTCTGGAGTACCAAAGAATCCTAATTGTATTTTTTTCATTTTTTTATATCTTCTAGTGGCATATCCTTAATGTCATATGCCTTATCAATAAAGAGAATTCCGTTTAAATGATCAACTTCATGCTGAAAGACTTGTGCTAGGAGCCCGCTTGCCCCGCGTTCCATAAGGTTACCATTTTCATCAAATGCTTTTATTGTTGCTTTAATTGCTCTTTTTACTTTTCCATATTTGTATCGTACAGAAAGACAACCTTCTTCCGTTTCTTCTTTTTTCTTTGATAATTTAATAATTTCTGGATTAATAAATACAAGATCTTTGCCAATACTTTTATATCCCTTGACAGCTTCTTTTAGTATTGAGTCTGAAACTATAAACATTCTTATGGATTTACCAATCTGTGGCGCCGCCATAGCCACTCCGTCCTTTTGTGTAGCTAGTATAGCTTTCATATCAATTATTATGTTCTGAATCTTATCTGAAGTAATTTCAGATTTAGGTATGATTTTTGCTTGTTTACGAAGCACAAGATCATCTTTTTGTACTATGACATTATCTTTTTTCATATTGTGACTTTACTATAAAAGTGTTTCTGGGTCTACTTTGACTATTACAGCAGGGGACAGAGAGCGGATTTTTTCTATAAGGTTTATATCAGGCCATCTTTTTATATCTAGCCGAATAAGTCCATGAAGGACCTGATTACCTTTGACGGTTTGAGTAAAAGCGGGAAAAACCTCTACTTCAAATGGATCAAGGATATTTTGTACCTCTTCCATTTCATTAATAATTTTTTCTTTTTTACCCTCAAGAGTAATTTTTATAAGTATTGTAAAGGGAGGATAATTAAATTTTTTGCGTTCTAAGATGGCTCCTCTATAGAAGTCACTCATATTTCCCTTAAGACCGTACTCAAATACCTTCTCATCAGGTTTTCGTGTTTGAACTACGAAATGCTTTGTTGTCAGAGAACGAATACGAATGAGCATATAGAGAATTTTTTCCTGAATGCGAAAATCTGGAAGTGCAAAAAGTGAATCAAGAGAAATGATAGCCGAGTTTTCTACTTTTTCATGAAGATATTGAAGCATCATTTCTGTACCGATAAGTATGCTCCCGGGCTTATCTTTGAATTTGTCAATTATCTCCCGAGCAGATTTTTCTGTTAATACGGTATCAGAATCAATTTTAAAAATTGTAATATCTGGAAATTTGTCTTTTATTTTTTCAACAACTAGATCAATGCCAATTCCTACTACTCCCAGTTTCCAGCTACCACAAATTTTACAATACTCTTCGGTAGAACGGCGCTCACCACATCGGTGGCACATAAAGAAGCTTTTCTCACTGTTTTTATCTGCTGTTTTATGAAGTATTACAGGCGCACTGCATTTTTTACAAATTACAATATTCTGACAATCTCCGCATATAGTTGAGGGAGCCAACCCTCGTCTTGTAGCAAGAATAATCATCCTTTCACTTTCATTTTTTGTAAGAATAATCAGTTTTTCTATTTCATCAGAAAGGATTTTTAGACTTTTACTTGGACTTTTATAGATTTTCATATCAACCAAAGTATCCTTGGCCGTACTTAATGAGCGGAATTTAAAAGGAGAAGCTTGAACAATTTGACCTTCATTTTCCCTCCATAATGTTTCAATCCTTAGAAAATTATCAGCAAAAAATATTTTTATATTTCTTTTTTCTGCTAAAGTTTCAGCCACATGACGAATGTCAAGAAATGGTTTTCTCTGAACCTTATATGTTTTATTACTCTCTCTTTCAATAATAATAGTTTCAATATCATGGCGGGGAATAGATAAAAAACTGCCAGTGGCGATTATAACCACCGGATGCTCTTCATTCATCACTTTATTCCAAGTTTCAATTATTTTTTTTGAAGGAAGAGAACCATGAAGCATAAAGGCATATCCTTCAACTCCTTTGAGTAATAGTTCAAAAGCCCATATAGCATCTTCAATAGTTGGCACTAGAAAAAAGACAGACCGTTTCTTTGCAAATTCCTGACGAATCAAGCTTTTCCAAGTGCCATAGCGTTCCTCATCATCTCCTTGCACCGCATACTTTTCTTTTACAGTTCTTATTTCACTTCTTTCATTTTTTGATTTTGAATTTATCTTTAATTTTCTGCTATCTTTCAAAATATAATCAGGCGCAAGGACTGCAAGCACCGAACCAACACTTGTGGCATAAGAATTTGCTACATAGCAAACCGTTTCCATAAAAGCTTTTGAAAAAAATTCTATACTTTTTATTTTTTCAATTTTTTTTAAAGAAAAAGGCGCGTTTTTTATCTCACTCTTCATTTCTAAAGCTTTTTTTGTAGAAATGACTATCCCGTGCACTTTTTTATTGCGTAACGGCACATCAACAAGAGCCCCTACAGATATATCCATGGAAGTGAAATATGACAGAGTATTGACGCCAATGCCACGACTTATGGGGATTACTTCAATGATGTTCATGGTAAAAGTATAACAGAACCGGCAAAACACCGCTTCGGCGGTGTTTTGTTTTTTAAGTATTATTTTTTACAAATCTCTAAATGTTTCAATGTGTGCACCGATTGAGTTTAATCTTTCAGCAAGATCTTCATATCCTCTATTTATATTATATACATTTCTTAAAATTGAAGTGCCTTCTGTAGAAAGCATAGCGATCATAATAATGACAGATGGACGAAGGGCAGGTGGACAAATCACTTCAGCCGCTTTAAGTTTTGTTGGTCCTTTAACATAGAAACGATGTGGATCTGCAAGAATGGTATCAGCACCAAGCTTATCAAGTTCTTTATAATAAATTGCACGCTCTTCATACACCCAGTCATGTATAAAAGTTTGACCTTCTGCTTGTGTACCGATAACAGCAAAAAAGGGTAGATTATCTATATTTATACCAGGATAAGGTAGCGCATGTATTTTTTCTTCAAGGGCCTTGAGTTTTGAGGGGAATGTTTTAATATCTACGAGATTTACTTTTCTATTTTCACCTTTATATCTTTTTTTGATTTCATATTTGAATCCCATTTTTTCAAGCTTTAAAAGTTCTAGTTCAAGGAAGTCAATGGGACAACGTTCAATGGTAATAGATGAATTTGTGACGATAGAAGCGGTGAGTAGAGACATAGCTTCTATCGGATCCTCTCCGACTGTATATTCCACATTGATATCAATATCTTTTTTACCATAAACAGTGAGGGTTGATGTTCCAATCCCTTTAATTTTTATACCCAGAAGTTCAAGATAGAAACAAACATCTTGTACTTGATAATTGGCAGAAGCAAATTTAATAACTGTTGTGTTAGGAATTCGCGCTACTGCCATAAGAACAGTTTCAGTGACTGTATCCCCAGCTTCGTAGAGCACAATTTCCTTTGTTTTTAGACCTTTGTGAGAAATTTCATAATAATTAGATTTTGTATCTATTTTTACACCCAAATTTTCAAGCGCATAAAGATATGGTTTTACAGTTCTCAAACCTAGGCGACACCCTCCAACTTGAGGGATACTAAATTTCCTGAATTCATGTATGAGTGATCCGATTATCATAATTGCACTTCTTGTTTTTTTTGTACTTTCTTTATCAATTTTTTCAAGCATAATTTTTGATGGTGGAGTAATAATAAGATCATTGTTTTTTCCATTTTCTTTCCATTCTATTTTTACTCCAATACTCTCAAGGATTTCAATAATACGAAATACCTCTTCAATTCTTGGTGCATTCTTTATTATTGTTACATTTTTATTTAAAAGAGAAGCACATAAAACACCGACAGTACCATTTTTTGATGTACGCACCTTTATCTTTCCAGATAATCTATGATCACCCTCAATCTTAAAGTTAACACTGCCCTTGGGAGCAAAAGCAACAATTTCATGATTAAGTGCCTTACTGATTTTCGAAAGAGTTTCGGTACTTAAATTTTGTTCACCTTTTTCAATACGAGCAATTACACTTTGAGTAGTACCAATTTTTTCTGCAAGATGAGCTTGCGTCATTTTTTGATCTTTTCGAATACCACTAATCATCAATCCAATGTGTGAGAGAGATTTGTTTAC
>CAZZPF010000046.1:0-3033 GCA_964655515.1 uncultured Candidatus Saccharibacteria bacterium | reverse complement strand
TATTTTGCAATACATAGACATAAAAAAATTTCATATTTCTTTACTACCAGGTACAATACTGCACCTGGCTGCATCACAATTCTGTCCTCACCTCACTAGTTTATAGCGAAGCAAGGCGCAGAATTGTGCCTTGCGCAACGTTGTGAACAACGTTAGAACCAGAATAGAACAAGAAAAGGAATACATTTACATACCAGATTTCAGAAACAAGGTTGAAGTTTAGAATTGCGGACGGGGGGACAAGAAGTCCCTCTCTTTTTTTTATATACTAACTTGGCTTCCCCACACAGATTTAAATTTAGACATTACGGCCTTAGGTAGAACTCAACTCTATATCCGTCTGGGTCATCAAATGACACATACTTAAACTCTTGATTACCGTATGTTTTTGACCTAACACCTTTGTTCGCTATTCCTGTTTTATTCAGTATTTCTTCAAACTCTTTCAATTCCTCAATGCTTTTTACTCCAAAAGCTAAATGATTAAGAGAGTAACTATCTTTGTCGCCTAAAACATAATCTTTGTATGGTAAGCCAAAGAAAATTTTAGTTTCGCCAATCTTCCAAGCAACTTCTTCTTTGGTTTTTAATTCTGGCTCACCTAAAAAGGGTTTGTAAAAATTATGAGTTATTTCTACATCTTTGCAGATTAAAACTATGTGGTCTATATATTTTGGTTTCATATTACTTAAAAACTTATCTCAAATGTTTCATCTGGATTTTTGGTCATATCAAGTATTCTAATCCAGGTAGGTTTAACTAAAAAATATCTCTGGTCTTCTTTATGCACAAACTTTTCAGAACGAGGATTTTTGGCAATAAGAGTTGATGAGTGTATTTTAGACTCTTCTCCAGACAGTTCTTTTGCAATACCCTCGTACTGAACAGTACCAGTGTCGCTATCCCATCCAATTACAAAAGAAACATTTGGATTCTTCTGCAAGTTTCTATATTTTCTGGTGGTGTTTTTAGTTCCGAAGATAAGTTCAAAATTGTCCTTTTGGGCGAAAGCAATAACGGCACTTTCTGGCTTACTCATATCAGCATCAACAGTTGAAATAACCGTTAGCATATTCGCTTGCATAAAATCCATTATTCTCTTTTTTGCTTCCTGAATATCCATAATTACTTAAAATTCTTATTTGCCATTTCTAACTCCTGTATGGCATTTTTTGCGTCTTTATAGCCCTTAATTTCCATTGTTTTATTTCTCTGAACTGCCAATTCTTTGAAAAATTCAGCGAAGATATTTTTATAGTCAAAAGGTAAATCCTCCAATGTTTTGATATTTTCAGAACCCAAATCATTTAAGGGAATGGCCAAAATCTTGTCATCTTTTTCTCCCCTATCAATGAGTTCAATCATTCCGATGGGACGACATTCAACAATCGCTCCCATTTGAACGGATTGTGAACCTAAAACAAAAACATCAAGATGGTCTCCGTCTCCGCCACGAGTTTCAGGAACGTAACCATAGTCAAATGGAAAACCAAAACCATTCTTAAAAATAGCACTGACTTTTATCTCGTGCCATTCTTCATCGTATTCGTATTTTACCTGGCCACCTTTTTGAATTTCAACAACAACATTGAATTTTTCTGGCGTGCCAAATGGGATGTGTTTGTAACTCATAGATTTGATAGTGTTCTTGTTAAAAATGCTACTCCTCGGTCTTCTTTTATGAGGCCATCTTTAATCATTTTCTTTACTTCTTCTGGCGCATAATAGCCGATTTCAATACCGTGTTCTACTTCATCTTCTTCTAATGCTTGTTTACCGTGAACATTAACTTCCGCCTCAACAAAGTATAAATCCCACTCTACATTCGCTCCACAGACTGATTTATACACTATACGAGGGTTTAATAGCTCATCAGCACCCGTTTCTTGTTTCGCCTCTAACTTAGCTGCTTCTAAAACTTTTGCCTCCAACTTTTCTTTATTATTCCTGCATTCTAAATATGGCTCAAGTTGGTCAAATACCTTTCCGCCAGGTAGGCGATAATCAAAACCACCCTGCTCTTTCCTGAACTCTTTTTGGATTAAAATCTTGCCTTCTGAATTTTTGATAAACAAACGACAGCCAGGTGGACGAATCACCCTCTCGTATCCCTTGTCGTTTCGTTCAATTAAAAAGAGTTTCCCCTTAAATGCTTCTTGCCAATTTTCTTTATTCATAGAATTTATAGATTATACTCACAATATGGTTGCCATTTGAAAGGCACACCCAAATTTTTATTTTGTAGGATTTGATGAAGTATGCTCTGCATCAATTTCTGAATAAGTAATTCCTTGTTTAATTTTATCAATAGCGTGCCTTTCGTGATGTATAGTATTTTCAGGCAGTTTCTCAATGTTAAACCATTTTAAATCATCACATTTTTCTGACTCCATTATTTTTGGTTCTCCGTCCCATTTTGTAACCATAAAGAAATAATCTGACCTGTCTCCAGTAATATCGTGAGCAGTGCGATATAGTGCGTGTGCAAATTGAATATCCTTTGGACTTATATCAATACCAATTTCTTCTTTGGCCTCTCTTATGGCCGCATCAATGGGAAGTTCTTTTGCATCAACGTGGCCTGCTGGCATTCCATACCAGCCATCATAGTAACCAGTATTTTTCCTGCGCCCCAATAAAATTTCTCCTTCTTTTTTAATAAGGATATACGATGCTGGAACAGATTTATTTCTTTCTTTTGTCATACGGCTATTCTACCAAAAAAACTTCCGTTATAGAAGTTTTCTTTGGAGTAGCACTCTTGGTGTACCCGTAAGCCACTATTGCTTTTCACCGCACCCTCTACCACTTTGGTAAATCCACCGCACGAAGGCGGGTGGCGGACTTATTACACAACACTGTTACCAGCAGAATACTGATAAACACCAACTCTCACTACTCCGATTACACTATATCAGATTTCTGGCTATAAATTCAATATCTTCCAATCTGAAAAATCTTCTTCGTCATACTCATACTTTTCATTGTCGTTTAGCTTCCAAGAACCATTTATATTTACCACAATACCGCCTC
>CAZZPF010000045.1:0-4130 GCA_964655515.1 uncultured Candidatus Saccharibacteria bacterium | reverse complement strand
GGGCGAGACAATCCAGTTTTCTTCGCTATTATTCCTACCGACTGTTTTCCATTTTCAAGCAAAAACAAGAAGGTCTTTATTTCCTCACTTCTAAGCCCAAATTTTTCTAAATCCTTATCTATCATAAGGCTATGATACTCTTTTTCCGTATGTTGTCAAATTTGTACAACACTAATGACACAAACCCAATCCTGTGTAATACTATGTTTGTGTTATAATAAATGAAATGAGCCCTGAAAATAAACAATGTCAAAACTGCAAAAAAGACTTCACTATTGAAAATGAAGATTTTTCTTTTTACGAGAAAATGAAAGTACTCCCACCGACTTTTTGCCCGGAGTGTAGATTCCAAAGACGGTTACTTTTTAGAAATAATAGAGTTTTTTATAAGCGCGAATGTGCTTTATGTAAAAAATCTCTGTTAAGTGTATATAACAAGAAAAAATCTTTCATTGTTTATTGCCGTGATTGTTGGCTTTCAGATAAATGGGATCCAATTAGTTATGGACAAGAATATGATTTTTCAAAACCATTTTTTGAGCAGTTTCGCGAACTTCAAATAAAAGTGCCAAGAGCTAATCTTTACCAAACTAATTTTATTTCAAGTGAATACTGTAACTACGGCCTAGATTTCAAAGAATGTTATTTACTGTTTGGTGGCCATGGTAATGAGAGAGTTTCTTTTGGTAATCAAGTTTTTGATTCTCGTGATTCACTAGATGTAGCTTTTTCAGAAAAAATAGAATTCAGTTATGAAGTTTTTGAGTGCCAACGAACTAATAAATTATTCTTTAGCCATCATTGTAATGATTGCGTCGATAGTTATTATTTGATAGATTGCCGAAACTGTATGAACTGTGTTGGCTGTGTCGGACTTGTAAATAAACAGTATCACATTTTTAATGAGCCACACACAAAAGAACAATATCAAGAATTTTTAAAATCAAATAATATTGGAAGTTCTAAAAATCATAAAGAATCTCTAGAAAAACTTAAAGCATTGGAATTGACCATGCCTCATCGCTATGCTCGTATATATAAATCGGTTAATTCTGATGGGGATGATTTGTCGGAAGCCAGAAATACTCACATGGCTTTTACTTCTCGCCAAACAGAAGATTCAAAATATCTATTTTTTATCAGAAACAAGGCAAAAGATTGCTATGATAATTCATTCCAAGGATTCAATAGTGAGCTAGTTTACGAAATTGCCCATGGTTTCGGTGGGAACAATACAGCCTTTGGTGTTAGGAATTTTCACAATCAAGATTCTCAATACAATGAAGAATGCCATGATAGTAAAAATGTTTTTGGTTGTGAGGGTTTGCGTAAAAAAAGCTATTGTATTTTAAATAAGCAATACACCAAAGAAGAATATGAGGAACTTTTACCAAAAATTATTAAACACATGACTGAAATGCTATATACAGATGCAAAAGGTTTGATCTATAAATATGGAGAGTTTTTCCCGTCAGATATTTCTCCATTTGCATATAACGAATCTATCGCCCAAGAATATTTTCCCTTGGATAAAGACGAAGCTTTAAAACGCGGTTATTTGTGGGAAGATGGTGAAATTAGAAACTATAAAATTGATATAGAAAATAAAAATATCCCAGACAGCATAGAAGATGCCACAGAAGACATTATAAATAAAGTAATTGCTTGTGAGCATACTGGCAAATGCAAGGAGCAGTGTACAGAAGCGTTTAAAATTACAGGAGAAGAGTTTAAGTTTTATAAAAGAATGAGCTTACCGCTACCTAGGCTATGTCCTAACTGTCGACACTATCAACGACTAAAACAAAGAAATCCATTAAAACTCTGGAATAGAAAGTGTGTTTGCAACAAAGTAAATCATTTTCATGGTGCAAATAGGTGTGAGGTAGAATTTGAAACTTCTTATGCCCCCGACCGTCCCGAAATAGTTTATTGCGAAAAATGTTATCAGCAAGAGATCTATTAAAATTATGAAAAGGCTTTATTATTTTTTCAAAAATTACACGGCTGACTTGATGGCAGCACTTTTAGGTATTTTGGGAATTGTGATTATTTGGAATCAAAATGTTTCCATCATGACTCAGCAAATTGTTTCCCTTGTTGTTATTGGAATAACTCTAATTTGTATCATTTACATCCGAGTTAGTGAAAGAGATTTTATATTTTCTCCCCTTACTTCGAGGAAAGATAAAGATTCATGGCTGGGACATGGTGAATTTGAATATAACCGCACAGAAAAAGTATACGAAATTAGAGACGCTGATCCAGGTTATATACATTCTGCTCTTTTGACATGTCGGGAAGAGGGTCAGGTACCCTTTTTTGATAAGGAGAAGGAAGAGGGTCAGAAACTTAAATCATAATGATACAAATATAAAGAGTACCTGACCCTCTTATTACCCTCTTATTATGATGTGTATGTGGAGAGTGGATTTTTATACCATGGAAACTGATAAGTTAGTAGATATGTTTATTTCTTTTTATCCCGAGAAGGAAAAAGAAATGAGAGCGTTATACGAATTTAAAAAAAATCCTCCATCTGATAAGAAGGAAATATTGGATATGTTTGATTCATTCGGAAATTGGCTCATGGAAGAAGATGGGAGAGTCTTTAACTCATAAATTTATGCCAGACGACCAAAAAACACCTCAAAACCCAACTTCTACAGAAAACTCTACTCCAGTAAGCCCCCAAGAGCCCACCGAGCCTGCACTCCTAGATACGATGGTCTACCCTTTATATATGTAGGGTGTTATACTTAACCCATTGTGTCACTTTTATACCAATCTAATCCTTATACCGTTTCTCAAAAAGAAAATGCCATTAAGACAATTCTTGAGCAAGGCATTCCCGACAGGGATTTTTATCTTCTACTCACAGGAGCGATCTTGCTCGCAATCTTTGGTATTTTTCTTGACAGCATTGCAGTACTTATCGCAAGCATGATTGTTGCACCACTTGCATACCCCATTTTAGCACTCGGTTTGGGGATTGTAGTCGCAGATATGAAGTTAATTGCTCGTTCCCTCGGCATGTTGATGATCGCTCTCATTGTAGGAATGGCTGGAGCCTCAGTAATTACTTTTTTCTTTGGACATCTCCGAGTTGACCCGATATTTATTTCTTTCGGCTCGAATTTATACATTGCCACATTCATAGCTTTGATCGCTGGATTTGTGGCAGCGTATGGTATGGTGCGTTCCAAAGTAGGCGGAGCACTTACCGGCATCGGAATTGCTGTATCGCTGATGCCTCCTTTGGTTGCTACAGGCATAAGTCTGACTAATAGAATAAGTTTTGATCCGGCCAATACATTTATTATATTTTTGCTGAATGTGGGAGGAATTCTTGTTGGAAGTATTCTCGTATTTTCCGGAATGGGATTTTCTAAGCTTTATGAAAAACACTAAAGAATCTTTCTTCAAGGAATTCATAGTTTTTATTAAAGAATACAAAGTAGCGTCTCTGGCAGTTGCCTTCGTCATAGGACAAGCTAGCACAGCTCTTATAAATTCTTTCGTCAAAGACATCCTTCTGCCGTTTGCCGCACCACTTATGTCTGCTGAAACATGGAGGGAAGCGGTAATTACTATAGGACCGGTAACGATTTCTTATGGATCATTCCTAGCCGAGTTAATAAACTTCATTATTCTTGCTCTCATAATATTTATAGTAGTAAAAAAGGTTATTAAAATAGAAAAAGAAGAAACTAAGTAAATTTTACCTAACAAAAACGGTATGCTATACTTTACATATTGTGAAGAAAAATTTTCTCATAGCTTTAATAAAAGTTCTAGCACTTTGTATTATTATATTCTCTGTTAGTGCCTATTTTGTTTACGACACAAAGATTATAGGCTGGGTGGTGTTTGGTTCAGGTCTGTTGTGTCTTGGAGCTTTAAGACTTTCAAAAATTTCAATAAGTCATGTCTGGCCAGACATTGTATTTGGTTTGATTGATAATGGCATACTGGCTGTAATGGCTGTTGTGGGTGGAGAAATAGCAGGTGTAGCAGGAGCAATTATCGGTGGAGTAGTAGGTAATGCTATTACTGACGGAATTGCCGGAATCTTTGAGGGCGAAATAGCTGAAAAATTACGAGAAAGAAAGATATTAGAAGAAAGAACA
>CAZZPF010000044.1:0-4506 GCA_964655515.1 uncultured Candidatus Saccharibacteria bacterium | reverse complement strand
CTCAAATAGAAAAATATAAAAAGGGATTAGAAAATGGAACAATTCAAATTGACGCTAATGGTAATTTCATTAATTCAACAGGTACAATTCAACTTCTTCCAGAACTTGGTTCTAATGCAACAAATACGAATGACTCATTGGTTGCATCTACCGCTAACCTTTCAATAGGTGCCAGAATTTGGAACTTTATCAAGCGGTTGTTTGGTTATTAATTTTTCTCACAATGATAAGTTTCCTTCAGCTTTAAATGTCTGGTAATCACTCAAGGGTTTTATTGCGCCCACAAGAGCAATCATAAGCGCATTATCGCCAGAAAGGCCAGAAACTGGCAAATAAAGGGTAATAGAGTAGTCTTTGGCCACTTTTAGAAAAGCTTCACTAATATGCTTATTTGCAATAACGCCACCACCGATTATTAAAGCTTTTGGTTGATGTATATCAATTGCTAACTTAGTTTTTAAAACAAGAACCTCAGTCACAGAATCTTCAAATTCTCTGGCAATTTCCTTTTTCTGATTCTGAGTTAAATTATCAATTTTTTTTAGAGTATATAAAACGGCCGTTTTCAATCCTGCAAAAGAGAAATTTAAATCTTTTGAATTTATCATAGGTCTAGGTAATTTAATAATTCTCGGTATTCCTTCATTTCTAGCTAACTCTGCCAGTTTTGATATCTCTGGTCCACCAGGATAAGGTAAGCCAAGCATGCGTGCTACTTTATCAAAAGCTTCACCGACCGCATCGTCTCTTGTACTTCCTATTTTTTTATATTTTCCTATCTCTTCTATTTTAACTATTTCTGTATGACCGCCACTTATAAGCAAAGCAATTGCTGGAAATAAAATAGATTTTAGTGAATGGAAGTTGTCGTGAGATGAGGAATGAGATAAAAGGCAAGCAACAATATGTCCCTCCATATGATTTATGGGTATGACTGGAATGTTATTTTTTTTGCCAATTTCCTGCGCAAAAATAATACCAGTCCATAAAGCTGGTTCAAGTCCTGGTCCTTGAGTGACCGCAATGCGGTCAATATTCTTTTCATCTATACCGGTATCTTTTTTTATTTTTTCAAATAGAATTGGAAGATTTTTGATATGTTCTCTTTTGGCAAGCATGGGAAAGACACCGCCGTATTCTTTATGAATATCTATTTGTGAATGGATAATGTTTCCGAGAATGCGATATTGCAATATCTTGGACTTTTTATGCGTTTCAAGAAGACATAACGCCGTCTCATCACAGCTTGTTTCTATTCCTAGAGTTATCATGTGCGCGATACAGGACTTGAACCTGTGACCCTCCCCACGTCAAGGGGATGCTCTACCAACTGAGCTAACCGCGCATATAAAAAGACATTTAATTTACTATATCAAAAATATCTAAAAAGCGCATTTAAAAGTATAACTGCACCTAAAATTGTGATAATAATGGCAAAAGTTTTATTGATTAATACTATATGATTATCTTTAATCTTATGAGCTAGCAAATCTGTTAACCATGTTAGTAAAATCCACCAAAGGCATGATCCCAGAAATGCCCCAATTACAAATATCGTAGAAATATGGAAACCATAACCAATTTTTTCATTTATCAATCCAAAAGCTATAAAAAATGAAAATGCTGATAAAGGATTTGTAATAGTAAGTACAAAGGCTGATAAAAATTGCTCAATAAAACCTAGTGCGGTATCCACTTTAACATTTTGGGCATCTGGTTTAGAGATTAGAGCCATAATACCTAGAAATAATAAGAGAGTGCCTCCAATTATTCTAAACATTGAATGTTCACGAGCAATTAATGATGATATAGCGGTAATACTAAAAGCACCTACAAATGCTAGAGATGCATCTGCTAAAGCCGCGCCAAGTCCAGATACAAGCCCAGAAATTTTGTTTTTTGCTAAAGTTCTTTGAATACATATCAAACCCACCGGTCCAATAGGTACGGCTACCGCAAATCCAACAACAATACCCCATATAAGAGTTACAATGTATTCAAACATCAATATTATTATATCATTCTGGCGGAAAGGGGGAGATTTGAACTCCCGAGAGACTTTCGCCCCTGCTGGTTTTCGAAACCAGTGCCTTCAACCACTCAGCCACCTTTCCTTGATTTAACCTTATCATTTTTTTGTCATTTTTTCAAAAAGTGTTATAGTGTTTTAACATGGCCCCATCGTCTAACGGTTAGGACAACGGGTTTTCAATCCGTTAACCAGAGTTCGACTCTCTGTGGGGTCACAACATTGATTTTGAAAACAACATAAGTTATAATGAACCCAGCTGTTCGTTTAGGGTTGGCATAGAGGTTTTGCTTGTAATATGGTTTGAACAGCTGGCCAAAAAAGTTGACCGTATTGCTTGACGAGGCGCCTTGGTGAAGGCGTTTAAATCCTCATCATCAGAGAGCCAGGTTTGTGCTTCCTGGCTCTTTTTTATTTTCAATTATAAATTCAGGAAATGTGATACAATAAAAAAAGATTATATGAGCATACCAAAATATGAAATGAATAATCTCCAACAAGAGGAATTCTGGAAATTTAAGAAGGACGAGTTATGCGTCGGCTTGCCAGGACAAAAAGTGAACTTGCCTTACATTGATCAACTTTTCATGCGACTAGATAAATTGGCAGACCAGAGAGAAGATGCAAAGAATGTATAAACATTTGATGATAAGTTAAAAGCTTTTCCTGAGCTCAGCCAACATCTACGAAAAAGAAAGTTCGCCAAACCACTCATAACTCCAAGTCGAATTGAACCTTTCCCTCGCCGTTTAATTCAGTGGGAAGAGTGAATAAAATTTAACAAAAATCCTGAACAAAATTAAAGTTCGGGTATTTTTTTGCATCACCACATTACTAGCATTATTTGGTTTTTCATTGCATAACTGTGATTTTTAGGCAAAATCTTTATTTTGTCTTCATCTTGCTTTGTTATGCTTTTGGTGTGTCAGTACGGAATTTATTTAACAAATACAAAAAATATGTCAATCATTAAAATTAAAGTTACATTAATTATAATAATAATTATCTTTACTGTTTTGGTTATGTATTTTACAAGTACTTCCAAAACAAATTATAAAAATAAATTACCGAAAATAAATGAAAACATGCTTTATACAGTTGTAAAAGTCCTTGACGGCGACACCTTTGATGTAAAAGTAGAAAAACAAATTGTTAGAGCTCGTATGCTCGGTGTAGATACTCCTGAAACTATTGATCCTAGAAAACCAGTGCAATGTTTTGGCAAGGAGGCATCAAAAGAGACGAAAAAATTACTGATGAAGCACTCTGTGAAATTACAGATTGATTCTACTCAATCTTTAACCGATAAATTCGGTAGATTGCTGGCTTATGTTTATCGCGACGATGGATTATTTATAAATGAATTTCTTGTAGAAAATGGATATGCTCATGAATATACTTACGATGTTCCTTATGTCAAGCAAGATGAATTTAAGAAAATTGAAAAAGAAGCGAAAGAAAGCAAGAAAGGATTGTGGGGAAATGCCTGCTCTACTTTGCCTTTAGAAAAAGATAAATATCCTCAAGGGCCTTGACCGCATCTCCTGCAGCAATATTGTTTTGATGATAAAGTCCATCAGTACAATCGCCGGCAGCCCAAATTCCATCTATTGAAGCGCGTTGGTTTCTAGGATCAACAACGATTTGATTATATTGATTTAATTTAATTAAATCTTTGACAAAATAAGTTGTAGGAATTGAACCAATTTCTACGAATATACCTGTTACTGTCAGTTCTACATCTTTTTTAGTTTTTGTATCAGTATATACAAAACCTGTTACAAATTTATTACCTTTAACTTCTTTTGAAACTGCGTTATTAATGATCTTAAAATGAGGGTTCTTTGAAACAACATCAATTGTTATAGGGTCAGCGCGGAATTTATCACTGCGGTTTATAAGAGTCACGCTTTTACAATATGCTAGGAGTTGTGATGCACTCTCAAAGGCGGCGTTACCACCACCGACGACTATGACATCTTGATCAGCGAAAAGGGGACCATCACATGAAGCACAATAGGTTAGACCTTTATGTTCAAATATATCAGCACCCTTTATCTCAAGCTTTTTCCTGAAGCTTCCAGTTGTTACTAAAACAGTTTTAGTTTCATAAGAACTTTTAGATGTAGTTATTTTAAATCCTGCTTTTGACTTTTCAATTTTCTCACACGATTCACTATCATGTATATCCACGGAATCTTTTGCATAAGCCCTCAAATGACTTTCAAGATTCTTGGCAAGATCAGCCCCAGAAATCTTCACAGTTCCGATCCAATTTTCAATACCTTCAGAAACAATGCTCTGATTATTCCAATCTTTTGTCAGAAACAGAGTTTTTAATTCCTTGCGTGCCGCATATACGCCCGCCGCCACGCCGGCAGGCCCCCCACCCATTATTGTTAAGTCATAAATCATAACTGAATTTTATCTAGATTTTATTTAAGTTTACTTCTTCTCAAAAATGCTGGCACGGCACC
>CAZZPF010000043.1:0-4539 GCA_964655515.1 uncultured Candidatus Saccharibacteria bacterium | reverse complement strand
CAAAACCGCCGACTCGTGAATAACGATAGGCGGTTTTCTTTTTTCAAATTTCTGTGAAAGCCCCACCACCTGGCGAATACTTGGAGGCAGAACACCGAAAGAAAAACGCCCTTTCCTTTTTGAAAAAGAATTCCCCGCGCGCAAACCAGAAATGCAAGGAGCGTTTTCTTTCGGTGTCCGCCGAGTCCGCGAGGCGGTGGCGGGGCGTTCGTCGAGCGTACGATTAAGTTTCGCTTCACCACGCGCTCCGCGCGTGCGCATTGGCTTCAATCACGAATTTTTGATAAAGTAGGTTCGAGTGAAGTCGTAAAGACACTCCAGAAATAAAGTAAGCCAAAGTAGCTCAGTTGGTAGAGCACCGCTTTCGTAAAGCGGGGGTCGTGAGTTCAATCCTCACCTTTGGCTCAAAAAATTATGGATACAAAACAAAAAGCAGAAAAAAGAATTCAAGAAATAGAAACCGCCATGCAGTTGGGGGATTTTTGGAGTAATCCAGCAAAAGCCCAAACCATCATAAAAGAACTTCAAGATTTAAAAGAAACTCTTCTAGGGATTGGAAAATTTGATAAAGGTAATGCAATTATGACTATTTTTTCTGGAGCTGGCGGTGATGATGCAGAAGATTTTTCAGCCATTCTCTATAGAATGTATCGTAAGTTGGCAGAAAATAAAGGTTGGGGCATGGAGCTCCTTCACTCACATGAAAATGATCACGGAGGATTCAGAAACATCACAGTTGAAATAACTGGAAAAAATGTATACGGAATATTGAAAAATGAATCAGGCGTGCATCGTCTAGTGCGTATTTCACCATTTAATGCCAAACAACTTCGCCACACCTCATTTTCAATGGTTGAAGTTATTCCAAAATTTGAAAAAACTCACAGTGCTGACATAAATTTGACCGAAAAAGATATTGAAATTTCTATTGCCAAGTCAGGTGGTCCTGGTGGACAAAATGTCAATAAAAGGGAAACTGCAGTTCGTATTATTCACAAGCTGACCGGAATATCTGTACATGTCACTTCGGAAAGATCTCAAGCGCAAAATAAAGAAAAAGCCCTTGATATTTTGCGTGGAAAATTATTTAAGTTAATGGAAGATCAAAGAATTGCAAAAGAAAAAGGCATGTATATCAGTAAAACAACATCAATTGATTGGGGTAATCAGATCAGGTCATATGTTTTACACCCATATAAAATGGTAAAAGATCATAGAACAAATGTTGAAACGACACAAGTTGAAAAGGTTTTGGAGGGGGATTTAGATCAATTTCTAGAGGCAGAAAAAATCCTATAGAAAAAATCTGATAAAGTCGCTTCCGAGTGCAAGTAATTTATCGAATTTTTCTTATAATATGTTACAATATCACTATGATTTATTTTGATAAAGTGTCCAAGATGTATCCTGACGAATCACTTGCCTTAGATGAAGTCAGCTTTGGCGTTGAACCAAATGAATTTATTACTATAGTTGGTCATTCTGGAGCAGGAAAGACCACATTACTGAAAATGCTTATAGCAGAAGAACGCCCCACAGCAGGTGCGGTTTTCTTTGAATCAGCCAATATTCATCGTCTCAAAAAGCATGAAATGAATAAACTGCGTAGGCGAATAGGTATGATTTTTCAAGATTTTCGACTAATTCCCAATAAAACAGCTTATGAAAATATTGCTTTTGCAATGGAGGCCTCTGGTCATACTGATAGTGAAATATCTTCAGATGTACCGCATGTATTAGAACTTGTAGATCTTGGCAAGAAAATATGGAATTTTCCACATGAACTCTCTGGCGGGGAAAAACAAAGAGTAGCCATAGCTCGTGCTATAGTTACTCAACCAGATATAATAATAGCCGATGAACCGACTGGAAATCTTGATCCCATAAATACTTATGAAATTATAAAGATACTTCAGAAAATCAACAAACTCGGCACTACGGTTTTACTTACTACCCATAATAAAGGAGCGGTAGATGCAGTAAGTGGACGAGTCTTGACTATGGAAAAAGGCAAAGTTATTCGGGACGATAAAGACGGTAAGTATATTTTGTAAAAACAATTTTAATAATTTATATGATATTCACACATTTAAAAAGAATAACTCGCTCAGGTTTTATCAATTTTTGGCGAAATGGTTTTCTTTCTTTTTCAGCCATTGTTGTTATAACACTTTCTTTGTCCGTTTTCGGCACACTTATTTTCGGAAGTGCTTTTGGCAGAGCGCTTTTAAAGGAGGTTAAAAATAAAGTTGATATAAATGTTTATTTTGTCATTGATGCTCCAGAACCAGATATTATTTCATTAAAAAAGACCATAGAAAATCTTCCAGAAGTAGATAAGGTTGAATATATTTCTAGAGAACAAGCATTGTCAGATTTCAAGGATAAATGGAAGGACAATACACTTATTTTACAAGGACTTGATGAGATAGGTGATAATCCATTTCCAGCTGTATTAAATATTAAAGCAAAAGAACCCTCACAATATGCAGGAATTGCAAATTTCCTTGATAGCAAAAATTCATTTTCAAAATCTGGAAACTCTATTGTAGAAAAAGTCAATTATAATCAAAATAAACTGATTATTGATCGTCTTGGGCGTATTATTCCCACTGTAGAAAAAGCCGGATCAATAATGTCTATTATTCTGGTTATTGTTGCCATTATCATAACTTTCAACACTATCCGGCTTATAATATTTACCGCAAAAGATGAAATTTCAGTTATGAAGCTTGTAGGTGCCTCAAATACATATATACGAGGACCTTTTATGGTGTCAGGAATTATGTATGGTATTGTATCTGGTTTGTTGACATTAGCACTTCTTGGCTTATTCTCATACTACAGTGATGTGGCAATATTAAAATTTGCCGGAGTGCAAGGCGCAAATGATTTTAGTTTGCTTGTCAATATATTTTCAAGTTATTTTCTTCAGAATTTCGGACAAATATTCGCAATTATTATGGGTTCAGGAATAGTGTTAGGTGGTATATCAAGTTATCTTGCCGTTAAGCGATATTTGAGAGTATAGTAGACACACCCCTTAAAATTGTTACAATGGATAAATGAAAAGAAGGGTTGTTACGAGAGTAAAGAAAACAAGGCATAATCACAAATATATTTTTATCGTCGGTGGTGTGATGTCTGGAGTGGGAAAGGGTATAGCCACATCGTCTATTGGCACTCTTCTCCAAGCAAAAGGATTTAATGTGAATCTTGTAAAAGTAGATCCTTACCTTAATGTTGATGCTGGCACCATGAATCCCACTGAACACGGTGAGGTTTTTGTTTTAAACTCAGGACTTGAAACAGATCAGGATATGGGAAATTATGAAAGATTTTTAAATCGTGATCTCATACATGAAGATTATATAACTTCAGGAATGGTTTATAAATATGTCATTGATAAGGAACGCAACTTGGGTTATGGAGGTAAATGTGTTGAGGCCGTACCGCATATCAGGGATGAAATTGTCAGAAGATTTGAGAATGCTTCTAAATTGAACAAATCAGAAATCTCAATTATTGAAATCGGCGGAACAGTGGGAGACTATCAAAACATTATGTTTATTGAAGCCGCTCGTTTGCTCAAGATCAAGCATCCCGACGATGTTATTTTTATTATGGTCAGTTATCTTCCAATACCTTCAAAAATTGGTGAGATGAAATCACGACCTACCCAAAATGCCATCCGACAGCTCGCTGGTTATGGTGTGCATACGGATATCATTATTGCTAGATCAGAAATGCCTGTTGACCAAAAGAGAAAAGAAAAAATAGGTATATCCTGCAATGTTTCCGAAGAAAATGTTATTTCTGCTCCCGATATTGAAAGTATATATGATGTTCCTATAAATTTTGAAAGAGATCAATTGGGAAATATTATTTTAAAATCATTGAAATTAGAAAAAAGAAATGGCCCAGGACTTTCTCTATGGAAGAAATTTGCGAATGGAATGAAAAATTTCAAAGACGAGGTAAATATTGTTATTGTAGGAAAATATTTTAATACTGGAGATTTTGTATTGACTGATGCATATCTTTCAGTTCTTGAAGCTATCAAGTATTCTGCCCAAGCCAATAAAGTCAAGCCCAAAATTCATACCGTAAATGCTAGAGATTTTGAAATTGAAAATCCAGATTATAGTTCGCTTGATCAATTTGACGGCATCATTGTTCCGGGAGGATTTGGAGAGAGCGGTATAGAGGGTAAGCTAAATGTAATTCATTATGCCCGCGACCAAAAAATCCCATTTTTTGGTCTTTGTTACGGTATGCAACTTATGATTATAGAATTTGCTAGAAATGTACTTGGTTTGAAAGAAGCCAATACCGCAGAAATAAATCCTAAGGCCGAGCATCTCATCATTGACATTCTGCCTGATCAAAAAAAGAAACTTCAAGATAAAGAGGAGTTCTTTTTCTTCTTCGTCATCTTTATAAATACATTAAATAGGGGGTGTGGACGCAATGGACGAGCAAGAAATTCTGGATGAAATTGAGTACCTAGAAAAAAGGGATGCTCTATGCGTGGAAGTT
>CAZZPF010000042.1:0-2967 GCA_964655515.1 uncultured Candidatus Saccharibacteria bacterium | reverse complement strand
GCGAATGAGTGGTTTGTCCCTATTGGAAATGACTATCCGGCATTGGAAGCGGAATACTTAAGGTTAGAACCGACAAAAATGCCCATGAATGAAGCTAAAACAGCAGCCCTTGCCTCTATTAGTTTACGTTGGCTCCCCCGTCAGGACTCGAACCTGAAACCACTCGCTTAACAGGCGAATGCTCTACCATTGAGCTACAGGGGAATAGAATCTATTTTATCACTAAAAAGCGCATAAATCCACCCCATGATTTTTATTTGGATTTCTTCGGATTTGATATTCCCTTCTTGATATAATCAAACCATGAAAAAGACTATTTTTCTTTGTGCCAGTATGGATTTTTATAAAGAACTTGTAGATATTGAGAAGCAATTAGTAGCTAAAGGGTTTTCTGTTAAAATTCCTGTTTCAGCACAAATAATGAAGAAGAAAAATGATTTTGAGGTCTCTCATTTTAAGGATGTTTTATCGCATGGAAAAAAAGCAGAGTTTATTCATAAGAATTTCCAGGAAATTGCTAAAAGCGACAGTATTTTAGTGATTAATAACAAAAAAAAGGGAATAAAAGGATATATTGGGGCCAATGTTCTAATGGAAATAGGTCTTGCTTTTTATCTTAAAAAAAAGATTTGTATTTGGAATGATGTTGAAGAAACTACCTCTTCCAGAGAAGAATTACTTGCTTTTGAAGTAGAGTTTATTAATCAAGACTTAAAAAAAATAAAATAAGTTCTGGTATTTTCTAACAGGGGGAGCAAAATTTATTAGCCTCAATTTCTATATCAAATTCTAGTAACTCCTGTTAGGATTCAAATTGTATAAAAGCTACCTTCTTGATGATTTAATGTTCAAGATATTATTCCGCTACTCTTTCAAAGAAAAATATTGCGATTGATTTCGGTAAGTGGCATAATACTATTGAAAATAGTTAGGAAAGGTGGTGATACATTATGGCAAAATATGTAGATGGGTTTGTGCTTGTAGTTCCAAAAGATAAAGCTGAGGAATATAAAAAAATGGCAGAAGGCGGTCGCGATGTGTGGATGAAGCATGGCGCGCTTGAATACTATGAATCCCGTGGTGATGACCTTGTTCCACAAGAAATGGGTGGTGAAAAAGCACGTGCATTCACTGAAATGGCTGGAGCAAAAAATGATGAAACAGTTTGGTTTTCTTTTATAGTCTTTAAATCCAAAGAACATCGAGACGAGGTCAATGCTAAAGTGATGGAAGAAATGAACAAGCAGATGGAAGGAAACAAAGATATGTCGATGCCTTTTGACATGAAACGGATGGCTTACGGTGGTTTCCAAGTTGAAGTAGAAGGATAGGAAGACTAATTGAAAATAAAAATCTAAATTATAGTTTAATTTTGCTACTTATAATTTGTGGTGTTTTCATTTTAAACAAAGGAGATTGTCCACTAATTCATGTCCAAAAAAGATTAGGTGACAACACACCATTCTTTAATCTTTTATTTCCTGCAAAATTAGCAAAACAAGCAATTCCTACTTTTGCGAAGCTTACATGGATAGGAGTTGCATTAGTAACTTTACGGCTGATACTCAACTATTTTAGTTAGATAGTCTGGTTAATAAAATAGGTTCTAACTTCGTCCATCAGGTGGAGCTGATGTTTTGGTTAGCTGCCATACAGGTCTTTGTGAGTGCCTATTGTATGAAACTTGATAATTATCGTATTTTCAGTTTTTTCTTCCCTAAACACAGCTCGGTAATCATCGGTAACATCAATACTTTGATATCCGGCGAATTTTTCTTTTAAGAAGTGTCTTCTTAGTTGCTTATGGTTTTGATTCTCCCAAAAAAGTTCGAGTGTTTCATCAAGCGCAATTATAGTTTCGGCTGGTAATTTTTTTAGTTTTGAATTAAATAACGGAGAAAATTCAATTCGGAGCTTAATTTCATCTTGCATCTTTAACTAGCGAATTTAGATAAGAATGGAGAGCTTTTTTGTTGCTAAATGATATAGCTTTACCTGCCTTGTATTCTGCTTCAGATTGTTTTAAGGAGTTAATCATATACGGGGTTGGTACTTCACCTTGCGCAGTAAAGGTAATTGATTTAGTTGTGATAAAATGCTTCAAATATCGATTTATTACACTTGTTAAAGAAATACCCATTTCTGCAGCAGTTTTTTGGGCTTCTTCTTTCACCTTAGGGTCTGTTTTTATGAGTATAGACGCCGTGTTCATATAACAATATTATATACTGAGTATATATTTTAATCAACACCTGTGACTTAGCTGACCAATTGGATTAAATGTTCTGTTTGTTCAAAGCTATTTCAGGGTACTCTACAATTTCTGACCAATCAGCCGTTCTGAAATCGTCCCACCCTGCGAGCCAGTTATTTTTTTAGCCTCACTCCTCAATAGACAGTATTATTGTGTATTGACAAAGTATGTACAAAGATTGATAATATATGGGTGAAGTATAAGCATAGCTTGAAACCTTTTCAAGGTTATAAAGGTTACAGAATTGAGTACTCTGAAGAGAAAAATTTGTTATTAAAGGAAACCAGAGGGTTAGGGTTTGAGGACGTTGTTGTCGCTATTGAAGAAAAAAAGATATTGGGCGACTGGAAGCACAGTAATAAAAAGTATGCTCACCAAAGAATATTGGCAATAACGATAGAAGCTTATGCTTACGCTGTGCCTTATGTTTTGGATTTGAAGAGGAAGATAATCTTTCTTAAGACAGTTTACCCGAGTAGAGTCTTAACAGAAAAATATATGAAAGGAGGTATGAAAAAATGAAAGTTATACTTGATAAATATGAACAACAGATTGAGGACGCTTTAGCCAAAGGTGAATTTATTAGTACTTCTGACTTAAAGGCTACGAAACAACTGTTTCAAGAAGCAGCTAAGAATTACCGAGAATTACAAAAAACAAAAAGTATTACTTTACGGGTTAATAAAGAGGATCTTATTAAGGTTAAGGTCAAA
>CAZZPF010000041.1:0-23242 GCA_964655515.1 uncultured Candidatus Saccharibacteria bacterium | reverse complement strand
ATTTGAGTGGTTTCATGCGGACGAGACTGACGCTGACCATGTCCATGGGCACCATGTCTACGAGTTTTTATTGTTTTTTGTTCATCATTCATTTGGATTTTTTAAATTATTTTTTCATTTTTTTATCACTTACAAATATTTGCCATACATTGTCAGTAGCTATATACCATTTTTCCACTTTATACCATCTGTCTGAGGGTGTTGTAATAGGACCGAATTGAAGACCACTCAGTTTACTAGGAACTATATATATATATTCTGGCGAATACAGAAAAACTGCAGGCATTTCATCTTGAATTATTTTATTAAAAGATTGATATATATTTTCCTTCAGATTAGAATCAATAGTAGTACGCGCATCCTCAAGCAGTTTATCGGTTTTACTATTTACATACATTGCCACATTAAGTCCGGGGGCATTTCTTTGAGATGAATGCCAGAATGCATAAAGATCAAGATCTTTTCCAATAAATTCACCAAAAAGCAGAGCGTCATATTTTCTGGTTTTGATTATATTTTGTGAAAGGTCACCGTACTCAAAGACTTTTATGTTAATGCGTGCCCCTATACTTTCCCACTGCGATTTAGCTATTTCTGCTGCTAGTTTTAAGTCTGGGGAATCAGCTGTAGCTATTGAAAATTCTAATACTTGTGTTGATTTCTTATCTTTCTTTTCTAATATGCCATCACTATTTATAACCCAACCAGCTTTTGCCAGAATTGCCTTGGCAAATTCTTTATTTGATAATGAAGTTCCCGTGGCGGTGATTGTTGATGTGGCTTGTATTGTTCCAAGTGGAAGCGGACTATCAATACTAATCCCAAACCCCAAAAGAACTTCTTTTATAAATTTATCTTTATCTAAACTCAGATTTAAAGCTTGTCTTACCTCTTTATTAGCCAAAACTGGTGCATTATTTTGATTGAAGAAAATACCAAAAATACGCGGAAGCGGTGTGTTTAAAATTTTTGCTTTTGGAGTAGTTGATGCTATTATTTCTGCTTCGTGAGGTGAAATTCCAGCAAGACTTTCTATAATTCCTGCATTATATGCTTCTATTGCTGTTTTTTCATTTGGATAGAAATGTATAGTTAAAAGTGAAATATAAGCTTCACCGTTATAATAACGGTTAAATGGTACAAGATTATAATATTGTGGAATACCACCACTGTCTCTTTTTATACTATCCAGTTTGTATGGCCCAGAACCAATAGGTTCAATATTGTATAAACTGAAAATAAATTGGTCTGCATCTACATTTTTCCAAATATGCTTCGGTAAAATACCTATTGTAGTATTTGTAAGAAAAGGAGAATAGGGTTGTTTTAGAATAAATTGAATTTCAATCGGGCTAATTTTTTTTATGGTTACATTTGCCCAATCAGCTCGTCTAGGACTTTTTAATGTAGCATCTTGTATTTTTTGTATTGTAAATTCTATATCATCTGTAGTTAAGGGTGTTCCATCATGAAATCTTACATTATCTTTTAATGTAAATGTATACACAAGCCCGTCCTCTGATACAGAATACTTTTGTGCTAAATCTTCTGTTAATTTGCCACGATCATATCTCATTAAACTTGAATAAATAAGAGTTGAAAGATCTCTATCTACATCTGTAAATGCTAGAACTGGATTTATAGATCGCGGGAGACCAACCACTCCTTCAGCCAAAGAACCACCATGTGCAGGAATTGGCACCAGAAATGACCCGTTGACTTTCCATGTCATAAGTAAAGTAGTTACAATAGCCACAAGCAATAAAAATGTAAAAACAACTTTTTCTGTGGCTGAAAATCTATCAATCACAGAAAGGATTTTTTCTCCTCCCTTAATGCGAAATTCTTTTTTAGGAATTAATTTTTGTTGGTCATTCACAGTATTATATGCGCCAAAAAATAATAGAAAACTATGCGCTAATGTTATTAGATTTAAATAAGAGTAATAAGTGCAGAAATTGCAAACAGTATACCAATAGTAATAGTTGCAATGAAGAGCGTTTTTTCAAAACCACGGCGGGTATGAAATGCCGAACTAAAATTATCACTACCGCCAAAAGCTCCACCGATTTGTGCGCCGGTTCTTTGGAGAAGTATTGCGGTTACAAGTAGAACTGCAAGTACAATCTGTATGTACGGAAGCACGGAGGCGATAGTCTTCATTGATATGAACTGTAGCATAGTGGGGGAAAGAGTGCAAGTAGTTGACTTTACCAAATCTAAATGAAGATAAAATAAAGCTTTTGGCACTTTTTCACCATCACGCAACAAATTTACACAAAACAATAATTTTCATAATTTTAAAAGTTCTGGTTTAACCGAATGTTTCTAACTTATTCACATCATCTTATAAAACTTTGTCAAGTTGTTGTTTTGCTGACTCTGTATATAATACAAACATGACCATTAAAGCCCAAAGAGGCTTATTATAAGCTTAATTTATTTTCCTATGACAAAAGACAAAAAAATGGATATAACAAAGAAGATCAAGCCATTACAAGATAGAGTTCTCATAAAAGAAGACATAGAAAGTAAGGAGAAAAAGACCGCTTCAGGGATTATCATTCCTGTTACTGTCAATGAAGATAAGGGTGGAAAAAGGGGAGAAGTCGTGGCTATTGGCACCGGACACCATGAAGATGGGAAATTGATTCCCATTTCAGTTAAAGTGGGAGACGAAGTGCTTTTTCAGTGGGGGGATAAGATAAAGATTGATGATGAAGAATATTATATTGTAAAAGAAAGCGAGATTTTAGCTATTATTAAATAGAAAATTCTTTACTGCGCACAAGCTCTTTTTTCTTCAACATGTTTCAGAAAAAAGACTTCTGCGCGTACGAATTTTCAATTAACTAATTATAAAAACATATGTCAAAGAAAATTTTATACAATGAAGAAGCTAGAAAGTCACTAAAAAGAGGTGTAGATGCTGTGGCTGATGCGGTGAGGATCACACTCGGTCCTCGTGGCAGGAATGTTGTTCTTGATAAGGGCTATGGTGCGCCAACCATTACCAATGACGGTGTTTCTATTGCCAAAGAAATTTCTCTTAAAGATAAATTTGAAAATATGGGTGCGGAGATTATAAAAGAAGTAGCCACAAAGACTAATGATGTTGCTGGTGATGGAACTACAACCTCAGTTGTATTAATGCAAGCCATTATTTCTGAAGGAATGAAACATACAACCATGGGTGTCAATGCTATGGCAGTAAGGTTCGGAATTGAAGCTGCCTCAAAAGATGTAGTTACTGCACTAAAATCTATAGCAAAGCCCATTAAAACAGATGAAGAAATACATCAGGTTGCAAATATTTCCGCAGAATCAGAGGAATTAGGGAAAATTATTGCAGATACCATTAAAAAAGTAGGCAAAGATGGCGTAGTAACAGTAGAAGAATCCCAAACTGTTGGTCTTGAATCAGAAGTAGTCAAAGGAATTGAATTTGATAAAGGATACATTTCTCCTTATTTAATTACTGATGCAGAGAGAATGGAAGCAGAATATGTAGATCCAGCTATTCTCATTACTGATAAGAAAATTTCATCAATAAAAGAAGTATTACCACTTTTGGAAAAGTTGGCTCAAACAGGCAAAAAAGAACTGGTCATTATTGCTGAAGATGTTGATGGAGAAGCCCTATCAACTTTTATTGTCAATAAACTTCGTGGTAGCTTTAATGTCCTTGCCATAAAAGCGCCAGGTTATGGCGATAGAAAGAAAGAAATACTTGAGGATATTGCTGTGACTATCGGTGCAAAAGTAATTTCTGAAGAGATCGGAATTAAATTTGAAAATGCCGAAATATCTATGCTCGGTAAAGCCAGAAAGGTTATTTCAGGAAAAGATAATACTGTTATAGTTGGTGGAAAAGGTAAAAAATCAGATATAGATGCTAGAATTGCTCAACTAAAAAAGCAGAGTGAAAATACTGACTCAAAATATGATAAAGAAAAGATAGATGAAAGAATCGCCAAGCTTTCTGGTGGAGTGGCAGTGATTCGTGTTGGGGCGGCCACTGAAACAGAAATGAAATATTTGAAATTAAAGATTGAAGATGCTGTCAATGCCACAAAAGCGGCTATTGATGAAGGTATAGTAGCTGGTGGCGGTGTGGCTTTTATCAAAGCTGGACAAAAAGTTCACGATCATTTGATAGACAAAAAACATCCATCAAAAGAATTTGAACTCGGCTATCAAATTGTCCTTAAGGCACTAGAAGCGCCATTAAAACAGATTGCTATAAACGCAGGAAAAGATGATGGATCAGTTATTGTAGAAAAAGTTAAAAATGGCAAAGGAAATGCCGGCTATGATGCACTAAAAGATGAAATAGTTTCTGATATGATTTTATCAGGAATTGTTGATCCTGTAAAAGTGGCTCGCTTGGGTCTGCAAAATGCTTGTTCAGCTTCGGCTATTCTTCTTACTACAGAAGCGGCAGTAGCAGAAGAACCGAAAGAAGAAAAACCCATACAGGCGGGCGCTTCTGGAATGAGTGGTATGGATTATTAAAATTATGTTATAATACAGACACTATGAAAAAATCAATCATTATATTAATTGTGCTAGTGATTGTTGGTTTAATAATCTGGAAATTTGGCAGTAATGGATCATTATATCCAAAAGGGGTCAACACCTCCTCTACTTTACCAGAGACATATACTGGATCTACGACCCCAGCCATTCCAATAAGTGAAAAAACAAAGATTTCAGATAAAGTCACTGAATATAAAAATGAGGAACTTGGTATTTCTGTGAAATATCCTTCAGCGTGGCAAGTAGAGGAATCTCCAGCAAGTATTGGTTTTGTTGTCCCAATTGATTCTTCTGGTAAAAATACCATCAATAAACTTGAATCAAAAATTGAAGTTGTATCTGGAAAGTGCGCATTTCCCCCAGTTACCACAATCAAAGAGCGCACTACAACAAAAGTTGGTGATTTCTCATTCAATATGATTTCTATGTCAAATAATGTTCAAGGTCGCAACTATTTTAATCGTATGTATACCTTGCAAAAAGACTCAATATGTTATGTATTTTCATTCTTATCAATTACTCTAAATCCTACCACCAAAGGTTTTTCAGGAGGTCAGGTTCAACAAGTTAATGTAAATAATAAAGCAATTGTTGACACAGCAGATTCACAGTTTAAAGATTTAGTTAAATCTTTTACTTTCGTTGTTGGTCCGGCTGGTCAAGATGAAGCAAAAGTATCTCCTAAGAAATAATATATGAAAAAAATATTGATTGGTTTAGTTATAATAATTGTTTTTATGGTTTTGTATGGATTGACTACATACAATGGTCTTATTACTCTAAATGTAAATGCAGATACACAATGGAAACAAGTTGAAGCTCAATACCAGCGCCGATTTGATCTTATTCCAAATCTTGTTGAATCAGTAAAGGGAATTATGAAACAAGAACAATCAGTATTCACAGCAATTGCCGATGCTAGAACAAAGTATTCTGGTGCTATAACTGCCAACGAAAAAGCCATTGCCGCAGGACAAGTAGAAAGCGCCCTTGGACGACTTCTAGTTATTACAGAAAATTATCCACAATTAAAATCTTCAGAAACAGTTCAGACCCTGATGTCACAGATTGAGGGTACGGAAAATAGGATTAGTGTTGAAAGAATGAGATTTAATGATACAGTAAGAAATTATAATCTAAAAATAATGAGAGTCCCAAGCTCAATCATTGCAAATATGTTTGGGTTTAAAGATCGTGCATATTTTGAAGCACAAGCAGGCACCGAAACTGCTCCTGCCGTAAAGTTTTAAGCCATGACTAGAGTAGGACTTTTTGCTACTCTTTTTTGTACATTCGCACTCTTTCCATTTTTTACTTTTGCCTATACAAGTCCCGGCAAGGCGCAAGGTTTTGTAAATGATTTTGCTCACATTATTTCTAGTGAGCAGAAGATAAAACTAGAACAAAAACTTTCTGATTTTAATTTACAAACTAAAATTCAGATTGCGGTCGTTACAATTTCTACTCTAGGAGATGAAACTATAGAAAGTTATGCTGTAACACTTTTTAAAGAATGGGCAATTGGTCAAAAAGCAAAAGATAATGGGGTGCTATTTTTGATTGCTCCCACTGATCGCAAAGTACGAATAGAAGTTGGTTATGGACTTGAAGAAGTACTTACAGATGCACAATCAAATGGCATTATTCAAAAAATAATTCTACCAGCGTTCAGGGGCGGTAAAATGGAAGAGGGGATTGTAAATGGAACTGATGCGATTATTTCTGTAGTAAAGAGTGAGACGGATTATTCTAGCCCAACAAAATCTTCAACTGATAATAATGGAAGTTTCTTTTACATTATCTTATTTATTTTTTGGGGTTTTGGATTTCTTATTCGTATTTTAAGTCGTACTAAATCATGGTGGCTTGGTGGTGTCATAGGCGCAATCGGAGGAATAATAATTGGCTTTATTTTCGGCTTTATTTTTAATGGCATCATTGCAATCATCATTCTCACTATTTTAGGATTGATCTTAGATTATATTGTTTCTAAACATCCTCCGAGTGGTGGGGGTGGTGGTTTTTGGCCAATATTTTTAGGTGGTGGGCGTGGAGATTCTGGAAGTGGTTTCGGAGGTTTTGGTGGAGGTGGTTCTGGAGGTGGCGGGTCCAGTGGAAGATGGTAAGTGTTTTCTAAAATAAAAAAGCTCCAGAAAAATTATCTGGAAGCTGATATGTTATGACCTTTTAATAACGAGGATTAGGGAGAACTTCTACCTTTGATGTTACTCTGAAAATAAATGTTTCATTCTTATACCCAACATTAAGTTTTCGCAATCTCCTTTTATTTGCACTTAAATCCAGTATTTTATGAATCTCAAATAAAATTCTTTTTTGAATTTTATTCATACGAACTTCAATTTCTTGATTTTCTTTTTGACGTTCAAGATATTCTTTATACCAAATCCATTTATCACTTATCAGTGCCTCTTGAATGAAGACTGGCAATGTTTCTTGTGGACTGTGTGTCGCATGTTGTAAAATTTTTTTCTCAATGTTTTTACCAAATTTCTTTGCACAATCATCATGATCGTGATTTATGGAATCTTGCGTACAAAATCTACATTGAATAATTCTTGCCATAATTTCACCTTTTTACTTTGTTTAGGAGCCTAAAGAGAGTATACTACTATTTACTTAAATGACAAATGGAGGGTTCGCATAGCGGTCTAGTGCGCACGCTTGGAAAGCGTGTAAGGTGAAAGCCTTCAAGGGTTCAAATCCCTTACCCTCCGCCAAAAATTGATTTAAATTATGTACAAAAATATCCAAATAATCGCTGAAGTGAAAACTCAATCGCCATTTGGTTTCAAAGTAGAATTCCCATTTAGTTGGTACACACTTAATTGAATTTATTAAATCTCTGAAAATTAAAATATGATATAATTTATTCATGAGAAAATACCTACAAAATTTTGATTTTTGGTTTATACATCTATTAAGAAGATTAAGTATACCTTTTGCGCGCCTTGCTTTGTTTATCATCTTCTTTTGGTTTGGAATTTTGAAGATAGTTGGATCAAGTCCGGCAAATCCGATGGTTGCAGATCTTCTTAATATAACCATGCCGTTTGTATCGTGGAGTACATTCATAGTATTTTTTGCACTTTATGAAATTTTAATTGGGGTGACATTTTTAATTCCACGACTTGAACGTTTGGCCATCGCACTTTTGATTCCGCACATGATTATGACATCTTTACCGCTTTTCTTTTTACCAGCAATGACATGGCAAAGTTTCATGACACCAACCTTAGAAGGGCAATACATAATAAAAAATTTAGTGATCATTGCATTGGCTATGGGCATAGCTGCACACCTGCATCCCTTGCAGAAAAAAACATAAAAAATAATCATGCCTATCCGAATTTTAATTTTTACACTAGCCGGAACTATTTTTATAGGAGCCATTTCTTTTTTTTCCAATCTTAATGCAAGTGTAGATCAAAAAATTTATTTAAAATTAGAAAATAAAAATATTCCGCTTTTAGTCGTTAGTACTTCAGAGACTAGAGCTTTAGGATTGGCCGGAGTAGAAAGATTACCAGAGGATTCGGCAATGCTTTTTACATTCAATGAACCAGATTACTATGGAATTTGGATGAAGGATATGAAATTTCCAATTGATATTTTATGGTTAGATGAGAATTATAAAATTATTCATATGGAAGTTAATATTTTTCCAAAAACATATCCCAAAATTTTTTTGCCACCAGAAAAAAGCTTATATGTACTAGAAGCAAATAGTGGATTTGCCAAAAAAAATAATCTAAAAATGGGGGAAATACTCAATTTCTCTCAAAAATTGTAAAAAAATTTCAAAAAAAATGAAAGAAAAGTACTTATCCACCTTTTTTATCCATTTTTCTTGTATTGCTTGTAGCAAGCAAGTATAATTAATACTAACAAATTTATTTTATTATGAGTATATCAATTACAAAAGCTGACGGTACGAGAGAGCCGCACAACGCCGATCGAGTCAACAGATCTATAGAAAGAGCATGCAGAGGATTGACTGATCCTATTGCTATGGTTACACAAATTGCCACGGAAACTCAATTGACTCTATATGATGGCATCAGTACTAATGAAATCGATCAAGCCACCATAAATGCTGCGGTTCAAAATATAAAAGAGGATATTCAATACGATAAAGTAGCCACCCGTCTACTTCTTAAAACAGTTTATAGAAAAGTAATTGGCGAATATGATAAAGAAAGCATTGTTGATCTAAAAGAAAACCATCGTTTGGCATTTATTTCTTATATAAAGAAAGGAATCGAAGAAAATCGTCTCCATAAAAACATGATGGAAAAATATAATTTAGAAGAACTTTCAAATACCCTTGATGTGGAGCGCGACGATCTCTTTGTTTATGCCGGACTTGATGGTCTCATCAACAGATATTTTTTGAAAGATGTGAATAATCATCCTTTTGAGACTCCTCAATATTTTTTTATGAGAATTGCTATGGGACTTTCTTATAATGAAAAAAATCCCACTGAATATGCCAAAAGATTTTATGAAAAAATGTCTAGACACGAATATATTGCTGGTGGTTCTACCAATCTAGCTTCTGGTACTACTCGACCATCTCTCTCCAACTGTTACCTTATGGAAATTCATGATGATATGGGTCATATTGCAAAGTCAGTCTCTGATGTTCTGCTCCTCTCAAAAACCTCAGGAGGTATAGGTACATCTATTACAAAGCTTCGAGCATCAGGTTCTCCTTTGAAATCAAGTTTTGGCGGAGCCTCAAGTGGACCCACACCATTTGCAAAAATTATTGATACAGCTATTCGTGCCGTGCAAAGAGGAGGAAAAAAAGTTGGAGCACTTTGCTTCTATATGGAAAATTGGCATTTGGATTTTGGAGAATTTATAGATTGGAAACATAATGCTGGTGATGATTATCTTCGCATGCGTACTGCCAACATTGCAGCTTATCTATCTGATGAATTTATGAAAAGAGTTGAAACTGGAGAAGACTGGTATATGTTTGATCCTGTTGATGTGCCAGACCTCAATGAGCTTTATGGTCAAGAATTCAGTAAACGCTATGCATATTATGTAGAACAAGCAAATAAGGGTCTGATTAAGCACTTTAAGAAGATTCCAGCTCATGAGCAATATCGCCAAATACTCATTGCTCTCCAATCAACATCTCATCCATGGCTTGTTTGGAAAGATGCTATCAATCTTCGTGCTCTGAATAACAATACTGGAACTATTCATATGTCCAATCTCTGTACAGAAATTTGTTTGCCACAAGACAAAGATAATATTGCTGTTTGTAATCTTGCGTCGCTGAATCTTGCAGTCCATATAAGAAATAAAGAAGTGCACTGGGGACGACTTGAAGAAAGTGTTCGTCTGGCAATTCGTCAGTTGGATAATCTTATTGATATCAATAAACTTCCAATTCCTGAAGCTGTAAAATCAGATCAAGAAAACCGCGCGGTTGGCCTAGGAGTGATGGGCTTTTCAGATACTATTGAACAGCTTGGTATGGCATATGACAGCGAGCATGCATGGAATTTTGCTGACAGGATTTTTGAATTCGTCAGTTATATAGCTATTGACGAAAGTGCCAACCTTGCACAAGAGCGCGGATCATATAAATATTTTAAAGGTTCTGAATGGTCAAGGGGCCATGTTCCGATAGACACATTGAAAAAACTTGGAGAAAGTCGTGGTACCCCTGTGGGCGTAGATGATCAGAGCAGACATAAAGGTTTGAATTGGAATCTTCTGCGTGAAAAAGTTAAAAAGGGAATGCGCAATGCTACTCTCATGGCTGTAGCCCCAAATGCCAACATCGGTCTTGTGGCTGGTACCACTCCAGGTATTGACCCGCGCTTTGCTCAAGTTTTTTCAAGAAATAAAATTTCAGGAAAATACATGGACCTCAATCACAATCTAGTTAAAGATCTAAAGAATATGGGTATATGGGAAAAAGTCCGTGAGGAGATTATTGAACATCAGGGTGATATATCTACAATTGCAGAAATTCCACAGCATATAAAGGATGTTTATAAAACATCTTTCACAACATCACCGTTTGCTTACATAGAAGTTGCAGCTCGCGCACAGAAATGGATTGATCAGGCGCTTTCACGAAATATGTATCTTGAGACTCGCGATCTGGATGAGACTATGAATATATATATGACAGCATGGAAAAAAGGTTTGAAATCTACATACTATTTACATATGAAGCCACGCCACACTGCAGAACAAAGCACAGTTAAAGTAAATAAGGCAGAAAAGATGGGTAAGAAAGGTTTTGCGGCAGTTGCCTCAACAAAGAAGGAAATAGAGGATATTGATGACATTCTAGAGCCGGTACCTACCCCCTTAGGAGACGTTGAAATTGCCCAAATGACCAAGGCAATTGAATCAGTAGTTGTACATGCTAATGTAGAAAATGTATCTAATAAGCAAGTAGAATCATCACAGACAAAAGTATGCCCAATAGAGCCAGCAGAACGCGCGCAGTGTGATAGTTGTCAGTAAAGAAATATAAGTATATAGTTACTTCCTGATTATCATTTTGGAATTATTTTATTAATTAAATTATTTAACTTTTTAAACATATATGCTTGTAGGAAAAGCTGCACCGGAAGATACAAGTCTGCATCCAATAAAATATAAATGGGCATATGATCTGTATATGCAAGCTGTTCGCAATACATGGTTTCCACACGAAATTGCGCTAAAGGAGGATCTTGATGATTGGAAAAAAATGACTGACGATGAACGCCACGCAGTTGAATTTCTTATGGCCTTTTTTAATCCAGCAGAACTGATAGTAAATCGTTCAATCGCACTCGGAATGTATCCATATTTGAAAGCGCCCGAATGCCATCTTTATCTGGCAAAGGTTATGTGGGAAGAAGCCAATCATTGTATGGCTTTTGAATATGTATTGGAAACTTTTCCCTTTGATCGTGAAAAAGTTTTCAATCATCATCTGAATGTTCCTTCCATGAGGGCCAAAGAAGATTATATAAATAAATATATGAAGCGTATGACCGAAGTTTCTTTAGATGTTGAGACTGTTGCTGGAAAAAAAGATTTTATAAGAAATCTAGTAGCGACCAATATTGTTATGGAGGGAATCTGGTTTTATTCTGGTTTCATGGTAGTACTCTCTTTCCGTCAACGAAAACAACTTCGTAACTTTGGTTCAATGATCAATTGGGTTCTTCGTGATGAAAGTCTTCATCTTAAATTCGGAATCAATTTAATCCATAATATTTTAGAAGAAAACCATGATCTGCTTACTTCTGAATTTGCAGATGAAATCAGGAATATTATTATTGAAGGTGTGAATTGCGAAATTGATTATAACAAAGACCTTTTTCCAAACGGTATTCTCGGATTAAATGCTGATTATGTTAATCAATATGTGAAGTATGTTGCGGATCGCCGACTAGAAGAACTGGGTTTTCCTAAATTCTATAATGTAACTAATCCTGCAAAATGGATGAGCACAGCCACAGATGTCTATGAACTGGTAAACTTTTTTGAAGCCCAAAACACTAGTTATGAGGTAGATTCTCACGCACATTCTTCAAAAAAGCCCATTACTCCAAACTAGAGTAAATAAGTTGAAACTTACTACGCACGCAAGTTGATTTCAACTTTGTTTTATTGTATAGTGTTGATACGTATCAGATAGTCGCTATGATACGCAAGTATCATAGAGGAAAGTCCGAACACTGGCTTTGCGAAAGCCAAGCAGAAGGGTAGCGGGTAATGCCCGTCCGCCGTAAGGCGCGAGGTGCGAACAGAGACGTGTTGGTTGGAAACTATCAACAAATCCTTCGGGATTAGCTGAATGGAAACATTCAGGGTGCAACGGCTAAATCCTTACTTCAGTGCAAGGCCGTGCCAACGCAAGTTGGAGTGCCGCTTGAGGAATGAGGCAACTCATTTCCCAGATAAATGACTATCGTCTATTTCCATAATAAGAGATAGATACAGAATTCGGCTTATAGATGCGTAACATCAAGGGACTTCCCCAAAAGGGAAGTTTTTTGATATACTATAAGTTATTAGAAGATAATTATAAAAGTTTGTAAAAGTAATTTCAATAAAAAAAATATGACCGAAGAATTTATGTCATCTATAAATAAATCTGTTTCCGATTCTCAAATTCAAAATAAAAAATCAAACAATATTTTTGAAAAAGTAGCATACATTGTATTTCTCATTACCCTTATACTTTCACCCATAGCTTTTATTTCTTCTTCATATGCCTCACTTGATGTAACAAAAACTATTGTTATTTCTTTAGGCATTCTTATTTCAAGTATATTATTTGTAATCTCACTTCTAAAACAAAAATCTTTCTTAATTTCTAAAAACTCTTTGACAAACATAATGATAGCTTTGATGGTTTCTATTATAGTTTCTGCTCTGCTTAGTACAAATCCAATGAAATCTTTTTTTGGTCAGGGATTTGAAATAGGTACAGCCAGTTTTCTTTTACTAATGTTTATTACAGCTTTTTTGGTTTCTCGTCTGGCAAGCAATGATAAAGATAGAATTCTTTATGTATATGCAGGGATTCTTATTTCTTTTCTTATATTAATCCTATTTCACACTGTAAGATTTTTTGCAGGCCCAGATTTTCTGAGTTTTGGGCTTCTTAATACTATAACTTCCACTCTCATTGGAAAATGGTATGATTTTGGAATTTTAACTGGTGTTGTAGGATTACTTTCATTCTTTGGTTTGCAATCACTTTCTCTGAATAAAGGACTAAAATTACTTTTAACTATATTACTTATAATTTCTGGTTTTATTTTATTCGTTATTAATTCTAGTTTGATTTGGTTCTCTGTTGCCATTGTTGTATTTGCGTTTGGCATATATCAATATTTATTAAAATCAGATCAAAATACCGGTGTAAAGAAAATCATTTCCCGCATTTCAATTGCAACACTTATAGTGCTGATAATATCTATAGCGTGTGCTTGGAAGGGTAATACACTTGCATTACCTTTGATTAAATCCCTAAAATTAGAGCAAACAGAAGTTTTACTGCCATGGCAACTTACTATTGATGTGGCTTCAGAAACAATAAAACAATCACCCTTATTTGGCGCTGGACCAAATAGATTTATTAACCAATATCTTATCTATAAGCCACAAGTTGTTAACCCTACACCTTTCTGGGCATTTGAATTTGGCAATGGATTTGCCTTTATTCCCACATTTCTGGTAACCCAAGGTTTGGTAGGTGCTATTCTTTGGTCTTTATTCCTTATATTTTTTGTTTGTACTGGCATTCGCGCATTAAAAAAAATAACTGACAAATATTCTCAGTTTATAATTGGCTCAACATTTTTCACAACATCGTTTTTATTACTAATATCTCTCATTTATTTTCCATCCCATGTTATCGTATTTCTAACTTTTGTTTTCATTGGATTATCTATTGCATCATTTATTACTGAAAGCGCCATTACTTTAAAAGACATTGAAAGCACCAGAAACTATAGTGTTGGGAAATTAAGCACCACTTCACTAATTATTATTCTTTTAGTTCTTGTGGTTTGGATAGTTATAGATATAAGAAAAGATGTTGCTATAGGATATTTTCAACGCGGAATCAGTGCCCTTAATCTTCCTAATAATCAAGGAATTGACAAAGCCACAAGCAATTTCAAAAAAGCACTTGCTTTGGATCATACAGATATTTATTATCAAGCACTTTCAGAAGTTAATATTTTTGTTATTACAACATTAGCACAAAAAATCCAAACACAGACACAGCAGGGAGCCAAGATTCCAGATCCTGAAATTATAAAACAAATTAGCGCATTAGTTGATGAAGCGCTGGGATATACTAAAAGCGCAATTGCTATTGATCCTACAAATTATTATAATTATGTTGCACAAGCCAGAATTTCAGAACTTGCCTTATCACTTCAAATACCGAATGCATATGAAAACGCCAAGACAGCATATAATAATGCCATTCTATATAATCCTCTCAACCCATTTTTATATTTAAATTTAGCCAGATTAGAGGCATCACAAAACAAATTAGCTGAAACACAAAGAAATATTGGAATTGCCCTTCAACTTAAACAAAATTATATAGAAGCAATATTCTTTCTTTCACAAATTCAGGTAAATCAAGGGCAAATAAAAGAAGCTATCATTTCTACTCAAGTTGCAACACAAATAAATCCAGACAACCCACTTCTATTTTTCCAACTAGGTCTATTGCAATATAATGATAAGAATTATCAGGAGGCAATTAATGCTCTTACAAAAGCAGTAGAGTTAAATAGCTTATATGCAAACGCTCGCTATTTTCTAGGTCTTTCTCTTAGTCGTCTTGGAAGAAATCAGGAAGCTATTAAACAGTTTGAAGAGATAGCAAAGACAAATCCTAATAGTCAAGAAGTAGCATTTATACTAACTAATCTAAGAGCTGGAAAATCACCCTTTACTGATGCACAACCACCCATTGACAGCAAACCAGAAAAAAGAAAGCAACTTCCAGTAAAAGAAAAAACAACAGATACAAAGGACAAGACTGTTAATTAAGTATGGTAAAAAAGTTTTTTTCATTAATGAGTCAAGAGATAAGCGGTCTTCATGAAGCCGCTTATCTTCTTGCCTTTTTTGCTTTTTTGTCACAGATTCTAGCTTTGGTGCGAGATAAACTACTTGCATACAATTTTGGTGCGGGACATATCTTAGACATATACTATTCCGCTTTTCGTATTCCAGACCTTATATTTGTATCAATAGCATCAGTTGTTTCTGCTTCAGTTTTAGTTCCATTTTTTATTGATAGATTTCACACTGATAATGATAAAGGTCAAAATTTCATTGATAATATTTTTTCTGCTTTTTTTCTTGCAATTATTATCATAAGTATTATCGCTTTCTTTTTAATTCCTTGGCTTATAAAAATTTTGCTTCCCGGATTTATAAATGATCCATTACTACCTGAACTGATTATCGCTACACGCATACTACTCTTATCGCCAATTTTTCTAGGGCTTTCCAATTTTCTTTCCAGTATTACACAAATGCACAAAAGATTTTTAGTATATGCATTGAGTCCAATAGTTTATAATTTTGGAATTGTTATAGGTATTATATTTCTATATCCCATTTTGGGTTTATATGGTCTAATTTGGGGTGTTGTAATTGGTGCTTTTCTTCATATGATTATACAAATTCCATTTATTTTACAAAAGGGCTTATTTCCTCGTTTACATTTGAGTATTGAGTGGAAATCAATTAAAAAAATAATTTTAATTTCATTACCTAGAACACTTACTCTTTCTGCCAATCAACTAGCATCTTTTTTTCTAATTGCACTAGCTTCACTTATGAGCGGGGGATCTATTTCTGTTTTTAACTTTGCTTTCAATTTACAATCAGTACCTCTTTCCATTATTGGTGTAAGTTATTCTTCAGCAGTTTTTCCAACCCTTTCAAATTTCTTTGTTGAAAAGAGAAGAAAAGAATTTATAGGACAAATAATTGATTCTGCACGACACATTGTTTTTTGGTCTATTCCCATCACCATTCTTTTTATCGTACTTCGCGCACAAATTGTTAGAACTATTTATGGAGCGGGGCTATTTGATTGGGCTGACACCAGATTAACAGCTGCCACCCTTGCTCTTTTTATTGTTTCGGTGATGGGTCAAAGCTTAATTCTTCTTTTTGTACGAGCTTATTATGCAGAAGGCAAAACGAAAAAACCTCTCATTATAAATATTATTTCAGGAATTATTATAGTGGCTCTTGGTTATGGATTAACAAAAAGCTTTTACGCATTTCCATTTTTTTCTTATTTTCTAGAAGATTTGTTGAAGGTTAGTGGACAATTAGGAACAAGTGTTTTGGTTTTACCTTTGGCCTATTCTATCGGAGTATTATTCAACACTTATTTGCATTGGCATATTTTTGAAAGAGATTATCCTGGTTTTACAAAACCAGTTATGGCAACTCTTTTTCAAAGCTTTTCGGCATCAGTTATTATGGGATATGCGACATTTGTTTCACTTAGAGTTTTTAATATATATTTTCCACTTACAAAAGCATGGAATGTTTTTTTTCAAGGTTTTTTTGCTGGAATTACTGGGATAATATTTGGCATACTCATCCTTATTCTTCTGAAAAACCGTGAGATAAAAGAAATATGGCAAACTCTACATCACAAATTCTGGAAGTCTAATGTTGTCGTGCCAGATCAGGAAGTTTTGTAAGAAAAGCCAAAATCCGCTTTGGAGCACTTTTTAATACGCAAGTTTATTTTGGCTTGTGCGTATTAAATAATTTTGCTACCTTTAACTACTAAACCATGAATCAGCAATTCATACGTAATTTCAGCATTATTGCTCACATTGACCACGGTAAGTCCACCCTTGCAGATCGTATGCTTGAGCTAACTGATACTATAGAAAAGCGCAAAATGCAAGAACAAGTGCTAGATAGTATGGAGCTTGAGCGCGAAAGAGGAATTACCATCAAGATGCAACCCGTCAGAATGAAATGGAAAAAAGACAACCTTGATTATGTTCTAAATCTCATTGACACTCCAGGACATATAGACTTCTCTTATGAGGTTTCTCGTGCTCTAAAGGCCGTAGAAGGCTCTATTTTGCTTGTAGATGCCACGCAGGGCGTACAAGCGCAGACGCTTACTACACTTTCCATGGCGCGTGAATCTGGACTTACTATTATTCCTGTTGTCTCAAAAATAGATTCACCGTTGGCTCGAGTACCAGAAGTAGTACATGAGGTCTGTGAACTTCTTCAATGTCAAGAAAAAGATGTACTAAAGATTTCAGGAAAAACTGGAGAAGGAGTCACAAATCTTCTTGATGAAGTGATCAGAAGAATTCCTACACCGAAATCTTTAGATAATACAAACAAATTTCGTTCACTTGTTTTTGATTTTCAATACTCAAATCATAAAGGTGTAATTGTTTATATTAGAGTAATGAATGGTGAAGTTAAACACAATGATTCTCTTTTATTTAAAGTTTCAAATGAAAAATTTCAAGCTCTTGAACTTGGTATTTTTGCGCCAGACGATACTCCCACCGAAACCTTAAGTGCCGGAGAAATAGGATATATTGTTACTGGCATAAAACAACCCGGCATTGCTTCTGTTGGTGATACTGTGGCTTCCATAAATGATACACTTGCGCCTCTACATGGTTATATGACCCCTAGACCAGTGGTCTGGGCTTCAGTTTATCCTGAAAGCCAAGATCATTTCAATATTTTACGCATGGCTTTAGGTCGCCTTCGTCTTTCAGATTCATCATTTACATATGAAGAAGAAGCTTCTGGTACGCTCGGCCGTGGATTTCGTTGTGGTTTTCTTGGTATGCTTCATCTAGAAATTATTACAGAACGCTTACGCCGAGAATTTAATTTAAATTTAGTAGTAACCATTCCTAGTATTACATACAATGTTGAACTTAAAAATGGCAAAACAGTTACAATATATTCTCCATCACTTTTTCCAGATGACCATCAAGTGAAAAAAGTATTTGAGCCATTAGTAAAGCTGAAGATAATTAGTCCACCCAACTATCTTGGTGTAATTATGCAATCAATATTTAATCATGAAGGTGAGGTCTCTATTACAGAAAACTTTGGTGAAAATAGAACTTCACTTAGTCTTATTATGCCACTTCGTGAGCTTATGAGGAATTTTTTTGATGAAATAAAAAGCATTTCCTCTGGCTTTGCTTCAATTTCTTATGAAATAGTTGACATGCGTCAAGCAGATGTGGCTCGATTAGACATTCTTGTTGCAGATGAGCCAATTATTGCTTTTACTAAAGTTGTTTCCAGGCGACGATTGGAAGAAGAAGCAAAAGCCACAGTAGAAAAACTTCACAAAGCTCTACCTCGACAAATGTTTACATTAAAAATTCAAGCAAAAGCCCTTGGTCGTATCATTGCTTCAGAAACTCTTACAGGAATGCAAAAAAATGTCACACAGCATATGTATGGTGGTGATAGGACTAGAAAAATGAAATTGTGGGAAAAGCAAAAACAAGGTAAAAAGAAAATGAAGGAGCTCGGCCGTGGAAATGTCAATATTCCACAAGAAGTATTTGTTAAGATGATGCGTAGTGATTAGTCGATTTTACCTAATAGAAGGGAAATAGAGCAGAATCATACTAATAATAATGAGAATACCAACAAAGAACATGGTTACTCTCAATGCTTTCTTGGTATTTTTATGGAATAACATAAGTAAAACATAGTATACTATATATATTATAAATTTCAATGCTTGAATTTAGAAAAAAGAAAAAAATCCAAAAAATCCTCTATTCACCCATAGTCTTGCTTATTCTTGCTATAATTTTTGTAATTTTAATTCGATCACTGTGGGGTGTGTATAAAAAAGAGAGATTAAGTACAAATAATCTTCTACGAGAACAAATAGAACTTGCTAAGCTTTCATCTCGTGAACAAAACCTCGCTTCATCTCTTGATGATTTAAAAACTGAACTGGGAATAGAAAATGAAATACGAAATAAATTTCGAGTAGTTAAAGAGGGTGAACAAGTTGCAGTAATTATTGGTGATAATGTTTCTAGCGTAAAGAAAGTTGCATCTACCACCCACAGTTTTTGGTATATGATATTTCATTGGTTTTGATAGAGTATGATATAATATTGAAATTACAAATTAAAAGATAAATATTATGAAAAATGTCACTATTTACTCAACCCCAACATGTCATTTCTGTGCGGAAGCAAAAAAATATTTTAAAGATCATAATATTACTTATACAGAATACAATGTAGTTTCTGATCTAGAAAGGCGTAAAGAAATGATTGAAAAAAGTGGACAACTTGGAGTTCCTGTTATTGATATTGATGGTCAAGTAATGGTAGGTTTTGAGGAAAGTGAGTTTGTAAAGGCTCTCAGTATATAAAGACATATAAAAATAAAAGCTATATAAGCCCTCGTAGTTCAACGGATAGAACGGACCCGTCCTAAGGGCCTGATGTCAGTTCAATTCTGGCCGAGGGCACACTAACCTCTCCTGAATAAGCTGTGGATTGCCTGTGTATATCTTGTGATTGTTAAATTGTTTTCATGTTACAATTATGTCTATGATAAGAGTTTATTAATTAATAAAAATAATATGAAAGCATTACATGGAATTGCATTTGTGTTGCTAGTTATAGGAGGTCTAAATTGGCTTCTTGTTGGTTTAGGAGTAGGTGATGTAGTTATGTATCTTGGTAGTACTCTTGCAACAATTGTTTATATTCTTGTCGGACTTTCTGCGGTGTATCTTGTTGCAACACACAAGAAAACCTGCAAGTGTTGTGATAAGAGCATGTCTTCACCAATGTAATCCAGTCCAGAGATAAGACGAACCTGAAAAATTGCCCACAAGTGGCGATTTTTCATTTTATTCATATTCTGTTATACTCATTTCCATGAGTCCTGAAGAAAGATCACTTCTTGAAAGAACATATAAAATTAGCGAGGAAAACAATCAAATTCTTCGTTCAATGCGTAATACTGCGCGTATAGGTACTATCATGAGGGTACTGTATTGGATTGTCATACTAGGACTTTCATTTGGTGCATATTATTTTATTCAACCTTATTTACAGACAGTTATGGGTTTATATAATCAAGTTCAGGGCGGAGCAGATAATATTCAAAATACCACAAGCAAAATCAGCGATTTATTGAAGTAATTTTTGATTTTTTAATTTTTGCCAAGATAGCTCAGTTGGTAGAGCATTCCCCTGAAGAGGGAAGGGTCCCCAGTTCGATCCTGGGTCTTGGCACCCACATATATCTATATCGTCTTAACCTTCAATTTTGACTGGCGTTTTTTATCTAGTTTAGGAAGCTTAAGAATAAGCAAGCCATGTTTTTCCAATGCCTCCGCTTCATCAACATCTACCTCTTGAGGTAAAGTAATTGTTCTAGAAAATGTTCCCCAATAGAGCTCCCTCATAAAATAGTCATCATCTCGCGCCACTCGTTCTTCTTCTCGTTTACCCTTGATAGTAACTATGTCGCGAGTTATAGAAATATCAAGATCTTCAGGTCTAACGCCCGCAATCATAGTTTTTATAATAATCATATCAGCAGTTTGATAAACATCTACAGTAAGCTCACCGTCTTTTTCATCATCTTCCATCCACGCTGATGAATTCTTTGCCAAATTTTTTTCTTCTTTTGCTTCTTCTCTAGATTCATCTACACGAACCGTACCCGTAAGCCGTTCAAAAAACGATTTCTTTTCTTTTGCCATATATTAAAAGGTGCTATTACTTTTTTATTAATAAATTAAGTGCTTTTCGGTTTAATTCCTTTTACTTCCTCAAAAAGGATAATGAGAATAATAACTGCTATCCACACCCATCCGAAAACCTTGAGTGTATTCATTGCCGTACTGTTAATTATAGACAAATTAAAGCTAGCATGCAATGTTATAGAGAGGATAATTCCTATGATAAGTGAAATACTTTTTATCAATAAATTTTTATAGAATGAAAGACCAATCATAAAACCAATAGCGGCAGAGGATGTAACATGAACTAAACTTGCCCCAATAAAGCGCATATTTCCAGTGACTATACTTCTAGTTATATCACCAGTATCAAGCGGTGAAAGTATAAACAAGGCATTTTCAAGGGCAGCAAAGCCAAGCGCAACGGTTATACAGTAAATCATGGCATCTACCGGTTCATCCATATTTCTTGATCTAAGAGCTATTATCAAAACCGCAATAAATTTGACTATTTCTTCTATACCTGCCCATAAAATATATCTAGTAGTACTGTCACTTACTATATCACTAATATATTTTTCTAAAAAGATTGCCAAAACTACTACCATCATACCCCCAATAAATGATGTAGCTACTAGAGAACGGGGTTCGGGGTGAAGATTGTCTTCTTTTAGCCAAAACCAAAGCCAAAGCAAAGCGGGTAATATGCCAGAGAGAAGGGCATAAATGATAGTTGTGATGGACATGACATAATTATACAATAAAGTAATCTTGTGTTCTAATATTGACATGTATAACATTGTATGCTAGGGTGGCGCAAGAAACACTCTTTGAAATAGATAAAGGTGGTCACTATACCGCCTGCTTTGGACTGTATCCTCGGCATTGTCTTCTGATTGAAGAGTCAAAAAAACTCCTGAAAATTAGTTATTATGAAAAAAATGATAAGTACGATAATGTTGTTCATAACCACAACATTCCTGGTGAAATCGACGACAATAGAAATCTCTAACCTAGATGATGGTCAATATGTTGCTCCATTGAAAGGTGGTGAGGCAAGCATAAAATCTTACTCCCAAACGCAGATTCCATCAGTATTGGAACCAATTAGCTCCTTCAACATACCCGGTAAGGAGGAAGGGGTGCGAATTGCCTCTTTGTGTACATCTGCAAGTACAAATCTTATTCAATCTCGTGCTTATGCCATGGCGGGACTGGCAAATAAGAATGTGCCCACAGACAGAACAGCTAATCCACCAGCATGGTACATTGTCCCAATGAGCACTCCTAGTTGGCAACTACAGGATGGTGTCCAAACAGCTTTTCATAGCTGGCTTGGTTCAACATTTGTCACAAACCCTGCTACTACAGTGGAATATGGTCATCGACTTGTCGTACATGCCGCTGGGCTCTATCCTATCAGTAAATATTGGTGCAGAATTTCAACAACTAGCACCAATTATCCCGGGGCATATTTTCCGATAGCTACGAATATCTCAACCGGCGCCGAAATTGCCTTCAATGCCAATTTTATTGGTATAAAGTTTGGCACAAACGGAACCTTGGACTCATCAATAAATCTGACCACTGGTGTTTGGACGCAGGGGGGCGACGATACCATTTACTCAAACGGTGAATTGCCTTCTACAGTTCAATACGACTGGTGGTACCGTTTCGGTGCTACTGTTGTGATAAATATCACTCAACCATCAGGTTTTGATTCTCTCAAGTCTGAATTCAGCATGACCAATCAAAGTCTGACAGCAGAGCTCGTCGTTCCAAGTCAAGACAATCAAGTGCTTGACCGTAAAACTATTGTTGCCGCTCAATCAGAACTGCAAATCTGGAATGAAAATGAACAAAATGTCAGACTGAAAATCAGTGGTGGGCAAACTTTGCTTCACTACCAGATTATGTCAACGAACGACATCGTTCAACCTTTACCATGGCCATTTCTACATGGTGGTGCGCTCTATAATCCAGAGCAATCCTGGCTTGAACCAAATAATCCAGACCAAAAGGGCTTTTTTAGGCTTTTAGCAGTCCCTTAAAAATCAAACTGACAGAATTCTTAATTTCTAGCTCGCTACACTAGTAGCGGGCTGTTTTTATGATTTAATGTTGACAATATTCCAATATATGATAGGGTGCTATTTATTACAGGATAGATAAAAAGTATGAATAAATATATAAAAACAATAGCAATTTCAACGATTTTGATGGCATGTATGGCAATGGTACCGACTTTTGTTAAAGCAGTAGCTAATGGAGATGATGATGTAGGGACTACAAATACCACATCAAACCCACCGAGTTCAAATACAGCAGCTGTTACAAATGGCGGAGATGATACTGGTACTGCCAATACCACATCAAATTTACCAAGTACAAATACATCCGATGTTACAAACGGAGACGATG
>CAZZPF010000040.1:0-2506 GCA_964655515.1 uncultured Candidatus Saccharibacteria bacterium | reverse complement strand
AAAGACTATTTCTTGTTGACCAAATACAGCCTGTTTTTCATACTGATCTGTTCAATAGTTACACTTGGAACAAGTACACCCTTTTTGACTTTCTGTATTAAGAATAGATACTCTTTATTTTCTATATCTTTTCCGGCTTGCTTATTAAGCCATTCATTAGTCCACGTCATCCCCGCCATTACATGTTTTTTGTAGTCCATCTCAAACACAGAACATTTCATCCTTAATTCACTTAATACTTCCAAAATTGCCTCAAAGGTGGCTCTGCCGTTGTTATTGTAAGAAAGAACTATGTATTTTGCATTAGTATTCTCAATAAGTTTTTTAATAGCATCTATGACCACATATCTACCTTGATCATTTTTCCTGAAATCTTCAAATACTGATCCTGCTATTAAGTCACTAACGTCCTCCCTTCTGTTAGCAGCACCGACCACGATCGGCTTATCATTTAAGCAGACTGTTTTCCAAATATGATAATACGAAGCATAACGAACTCTGGATGGCGGCATCAGCTCATTTGATGAACCGTACGGTGGGTCGTAATAAGCTAGGTCAACCTCAACATCTCCAAGGACATCAAAAATATCGCCTTGATAAATTTTATGTGGCTTATCATTTATTAGTAACTTGGGTACTTCCATTTTCATAACATTGTATGCGCGCGGAGCCCAGTTTTTTAGATACGAAACATGGTGCCCTACGGAACTATCCACTTTATCCATCGCTATCATAAGACTAGTAAGTAGAACAGATTTTTCTATTTCATCTTTAGAAATTTTTTCTATTTCATCTCTTATGGCATCGAGCTTCATTGTGTTGTGAATCTGCCACATTTTTTTCTTGCCATCTGAATGAACGGAGCTACCTCCATTTGCCTCTCCGCCATATTGTTCGGTAAACCATCCTTTTTTTCCAGGAAGTTTATTCAAATGCTCTATAATTGACTGATAGTAACTTGACGGTTTAGTATTTTGTAAATAACATTGTCCAAAAATCTTAGACCAAGCCGAAATATCATTAGCGTGGACTATATAGCCCGCTTGTTTTAGTGCTTGAGAGACACGTGTTGTTCCAGAAAAACCGTCGAAAACAGTACGGACTTCAAGAGGTCGTATAAGATCCAAAAAAATAGGGAGTATTTGCCGTTTTGATCCGGTATATTTTATGCCTTCTGTTTCCATTTTTATATCATTGATTAGATTCAATGATATTTTATCATGGATTACGAATTATCAAGAGTGCCATCTGTGTACTTCTTAGACTTAGGGAACAATTTTAGTAATTCCTCATGCTTTTCTATTGGAGAAACTAGGATTTTTGACATAAGAGTGATTAGAGGCTCGTTTATCTTATATGTACCACTTAACAACTCATTGAAAAATGGTGATGCATTTTCAGTATGAGTCCACATACCGCGTTGTAAGGCATTCGCTTTGACATCTCCATATCTGACTTCAAAAATATACTGGTCTTTATTACCAAAAAATTTATATATAGGAAAAGTCTTTTTCTTGCCAAATTTTCTTGGTGCGATAAATTGAATTCTCTTGACTGACTTATATGCTTTTTCCAAATCAAAGAATACAACTTTAAAACTCATTGCCCTTTCATTATAAATTAACGGTAAGACATTGACACTTCCAAAATCAGCAAAGGCACTATGAATAAGGATGTTTTTTATCTTTGAGACATCGGTTATTTTTTGCTTACCGACCTCCGCTTGGAGATAAGAGAACATAGAGCTATCTTTATTCGTTGATAGCTGTAGTGGTCCTGAACCGTAAGTCTTTATACTTATTGGCGTCTCCTCTCCTGTACTTTCTTCTTTTACTAAAATATCCTGCTCAAATTTTTTAGCTCTGTAGGTTTCCTTGCCAGTATGTTTTGCGACATATCCGTCTACAAACTGATTGATATATTCAGTTATCGCAATCTCAGCGAGATCACCATGTGTCTTATTACCAATAATTCTCATCGAGAAAACATTAGCAAGAACAGTAAATATCAGTGAATTTTTACCCTTAAAACTCTCTGCAAACTTGTCTGAAAATTTTTTGAAGGAATTATCCATGAGATTTAATCAAGTAGAGATTTTGGTGTTACAACAAGTGCTTTCGCTATTTTTTCTATGTTCCTTAGAGAAACATTACGTGCGCCACGCTCAATATCACTGATGTATGTTCGGTGTAGTCGAGATTTAAGAGCAAGCGATTCTTGTGATAATCCCTTTTGTTTTCTTACTTCTCGAAGTTTATCTCCAAATTTCTTCTGAATGTCAGCCATAATTTATGCCACTTATTGACTACATAGTATCTTTTTGTGTAAAATAACACTACAGACTATAAGTGACATAGTTTTTGATGCAATCCCCCCCCGAAAAGCATGGGACGGCGCGGAAACCTCTCCACCAGACCCCCGAGCTTCTACGCCTACATGCAGCTACTGCAATATGACCAAGACTTTCTTCGAGTCAAACAATGTGAACTACACCGAACACAATGTT
>CAZZPF010000039.1:0-3271 GCA_964655515.1 uncultured Candidatus Saccharibacteria bacterium | reverse complement strand
CCGTAAACTGATTTTTTAACGGGACAAGTATTTTAATTATATCACACTTACTAATATAACACTATCATAAAAAACCTTTAGTAATAACTTTAGCTCTCTTTTTAAACTTACTCAACCCAAGTCTGGATTTTAAATCATTTATTCCAGAAAAACGATCTAAAAGTGCTGCAGTTGTAATATTCCCGAATTCATGTGGATATTTTTTTATTATTCTATCTAAAGAAATTGAATCTATGTCAATGTATTGTTCGTCATCCATTATCCTCCTGAGAGTAGTCACGAGTTCCCCCGCGCTTTTTGCAGATTGTTCTTTCAATTCCGCTTTGGACTTTTTTTCTTCTACACCCTCCGTACTCACTTCTCCTTTTTCTACCCGCGGCCGGCCAAGTTTTTCTCTCAAACTATCGAGGCTGCCCCCGCAGGAATGTATAACCACGTTGTAAGATTTAATACCCGGCAACACAGGAGGTACCCTTCTTACAAGCATTTCTATAAATTGCCTATTAATATTAAAATCTGACTTTTTTGCTACTTCAGCATCAACTATGGGTTGCAAGGTTGTTAAAATATATGCTTGCCTTTCCTCTGCCCGACGATCATGTTCTGCTCTCTCCTCCCTAAAACTTCTTTCGTTCATTTTTGGACCCTTAAATTCTGGCATTTTGTTATTTTAACATATTACCTAACTTTATTTTTACCTAGCAAAGTATACTTTCATTATAACATTTTAAAACTTAAAAAAAATTATCCTTCTAAGGTAAAAGAAAATCTCTTGCCGCCTGAAAGCGGTATAACAATCTTTCCTTCTGCTAGTCTATCAAGAGCTTTTTCGGTATCATTGATATTCATAACAGCAGTTTTTATTCTGGAAAATGGAGGATAAGAAGAAATAAATTTTTCAATTTGTTTAGTGCTTAGCCTGCCTTGAAAATGCTTTTTAATATTTTCATCTGATAATTTAACGATAAAATTCTCCGCAATGCGATCAAGCGCCGATTCTGGATTTCTTATATTTCCTATAGCAGTATGTAAGCGAGCACTAGATATATAATTTTTAATAAAGTTTTCAACTTCATCTATTGAATATTTCTTTCCTAGCTGTTGTCTTATGGTAGAACCATTCATCCAATCTCTTATCCACTCTGGGTCACGGTAAGTTGTTAGTTTAAATGCTTTTTCGTCTGATTTTCTAAGAGTAATAACATTTTCAAATGCAATCATCAAAAGAGCTACAATATATTCTTCACGCATCGTTTTCGTCTCAGCAGTTTTGTCATTTAAATCAAAAATCGTGCCATTTACACTATCTTTATTTACTCTCGCAAATATTAAAGCATGCATTTTCACCACCTTCTGGAAAAGAGTATATACCTCTGATTGATATTCAGGAAGAATAGAAAATGGCGAGGATTTTTCCTTACCCATCTTCTTAATTTGTTCTAATGCATAATCGGCAAAACTTTCTGCAAGCTCTTTTCTATCTCTATTCCTGTGCATACCACTGATCGGCGCTTCAAGAGAGATATGTTGCATTTTGTGCACAGCCTCACGGCCAACCTGAAAGGATTGTGGAAATTCTCTTGACATGTTTTTAATCAATCACCACATCGACTTGCCGCGGGGTGATTGATTTTTTTTATTTAAACCAATCCCTAGCACTCTGTGGCCAACCCACCATTAAAAGTAAAGCCAAAGGCGCACCCCAGTTAGTCCATCTCTCAACAAAATCCCAAACAGGGTCTGGACCAAATGGCCAACGGATCATGGCGGTAAATAATCCCCAAAAAGCCATATAAAGCAACGCAAGCCTGACTGGTTTAACAAGAATAAGCACTGCTAATAATATATCCACCATACCGACATACATCAAAAGTGTTGTAATGGTTGCAGGGTCAGTAATACCAAACGGTTCAAAATATTTAAACCATCCTTCTTTTCCTTGAACAGCGAAAACTCCATGTCCAATAAATTCACCAGCCACGGCAACTCGTAAAACCCAAGCTATCAACTTTTCATTATTCATATTTATTTTTTATTAATTTAATAATAAAAAACCATTTCAGTTATGGTTTAATTAATTTGTAGTATATAAATTATACCACAAGTGTATTATAAAAAATAATAGGTTACAAAAAACGCTTTACTATAAGCCTAGCTCCTTTTTTAGTGGTAGGAAAGTTAAGTATTTTTATTAAATTATCCATACTAACAAAATGATTTCTTATGACGCTGTAAGTAATGCCCGAGAATTTGCCCGGATTGCTGTCTATAACCTGCATAATAAGCATTCCATTTACTTTTAAAAAATTGTTTTCTTTAATCATTGCCTCAATTATCTCCCTAAGATCGGTAACTATTTTTTCTCCCTTCTTTTTAGTTTCCTCTACTTGTTGTGAACGTGGCACCGGTTTCTTTTTTTCAGGCTTTGCTGCATCTGATTCTATTTTTGGTCGCATTCCTTCTTTCATAGATTTTATTATACCAAAACTCTTTAAAAACTCCATAAAACAATAATATAATTTGCATTATTGGCAAAATCATATAGAATAATTGTGCCATGCACTATGTGTATGTTTTGAAGAGTATTAGACTTGGAGAGTTGTACATTGGACAAACAAATGATTTGAAAAGGCGCTTGGTGGAACATAATAGTGGTAAAAACATTTCAACAAAACACAAAGCCCCGTTTCAGCTTGTTTACTATGAAGCATATAAGGCACAAGCTGACGCTAAACATCGCGAAAATATGTTGAAAAGTTTTTCAGCAGGATATAAAGAGCTGAAAAAAAGAATAAAGAATTCACTTGGCTTGCAAGTGGAGGGCCCTTAGCCCCTCTGCTCGCGAGCAGAGGGGCCCTTAGCTTAGTTGGTAGAGCGCCTCATTTGCAATGAGGAGGTCAGGAGTTCGAATCTCCTAGGGTCCACACTTCGACTCGCTTTGACTTAGCTTGAGTCAGTCGAAAGCTCGCTCAGTGTAAACAAAAGCGAGACGAAGTACCCTGAGCCTGTCGAAGGGCAAAAATATGAATTGGTTTGTATATATAGCTAAAGCAAAGACCGGAAGATTATATGTAGGTATTACGAATAATCCTTCGGTACGTATCATCAAACACAATTCAGGCAAAGGTTCTCGTATGGCAATACAACAGGGGCCATTCAGTCTAGTTTATACTTCTAAACCATTTCCAAATAAGTCTGAAGCAAGAAAGAGAGAAATTCAGATTAAAGGTTGGACAGTTAAGAAGAAAAATAATTTGATTGATGGTGTTTG
>CAZZPF010000038.1:0-21672 GCA_964655515.1 uncultured Candidatus Saccharibacteria bacterium | reverse complement strand
TGGTATGTATTTAAAAAAAGAATATTTTCTTTCTATATCATATCTGGAACGAGGATGTACAATAAAAGCAAATTTATAAGAATCTTTTTTACTTATATCAGGTAAAATTTGAATAAAAAGATCTTGAAATAAATGTAAAATACTCTTTATAGATTTCATAGATATTTATGAATTATATCATAGAAAAATTAAAGGGTTAAAGAATGATTTAATGAAGTCTAGAAAGTTATAAAAACATAAGATTTTCTATTTTTCTCATAATATATGCGGCTTCTCTTTCATAAACAATCATTTCATTTTTATTATCATGAATAATTACGCTCTTTAACTCATTCTGAAATATGGGTTTACCAAATGTAACTTTTATCGTTCTTCTACGTAGAAAAAAGTCAGTTAAAGATATATTATAAGCTCCTGAAATGCCAATAGGTATAATTGGACAATTTGTTTTTTGGGCTATAAATGCAATACCTCTTCTAGCTTTATCAAGCTTACCATCTTTAGTTATTTTACCTTCTGGAAAAACAAAGAGATTATAACCATTTTCAAGTAATTGAATATGATTTATTAATGATTTCTCATAGTTTTTTAATCTAACATATACTGGTTGGCCTCCAATAAATTTAAAAATAAAGCCTCCATAAAATATTTGCCGGACACCACTTTCATTATAAAAACCTTTTTCTCTAGATGTATAAAATAGGGGCATAAATCTTGACAAAAATGGTAAGCTGGCAGGTGTTAAAAATGGATCAATTTCACTGGAATGATTTGATGCAAAAATAACTCCCTTGCCATATGGAAGGTCATTCAAATGTTCTAAACCTAGTACCTCAAGATGAACAAAAAACCATAAAAAAAATCTAGTTGCTGGCCAAATAGTAGTTTGAAATAGTAGTGGTGAAATAAGAAAAAACGGATTTATTTTTCCCATAATTAAAGTATAGCATAATCTTTTTAGTCATTATTAATTTTACTGATACAATATACTACACCAATGTTTAATTATTATACAATCTCACTTTTAATTGGAGGATTTAGTGCTTTAATATCAGGCATTATTGTACTGATTCATAATTATAATAGACATGAAAATCAAGTATGGTTTGCATTGACAGTTAGTACAGCCATTTGGAGTCTGGGTTATTTTTCTTTGATTGTCTCTAAAACCCATCAGATTGCTTTATTAAGTAACTGGATTTTGCATATCGCGGCTATTTTAATTCCACTTTTTTATTACATACTTATACTTATTCTAACTAACTCCTTTATCAAAAATAAAATATTATTTATTTCATTTTCTATTATAGCTTCTGTATTTATTGTTATTAGTCCATCTACTTATTTTGTCCTAGATGTTATACCGAAAGTTAATTTTAATTATGCCCCTGTTCCAGGACCTTTATATATATTATTTTTTTTATATTTCTTTTTACTTGTATTTATAGGTATTTTGACTACTGCTAAGTCAGCATACAATGAAACTAATAAATTAAAACGTTTAAGATTGATATATACGATCATTTTTACAATTGCCGCATCTGTTGGTGGAGGAAGTTCTTTTTTAACTACTTTTTTCCCCACAATACCACCTTATTTACTAATATTGTTTTCAATTTATCCAGTCATTAGTGGCTATGCTATTTTTAAACACCAACTTTTTTCAGTAAAAGTCATCGCTATAGAAACGGTGATTTTTTCATTTTGGTTATTTATTTTAATGCGAATCTTTTTCGCAAAGGATATTCATGAAATGTTAATTTTGAGTCTTTTTCTACTAGTAGCAATAGTTCTTGGTATAACTTTCATTCGCAATGTTCTTCTTGTTATCAAACAACGAGAACAAATTGAGAAACTTACAGAAAATCTAGATCAAGCTTATGGACACATTGAGGATCTTAATAAAAATTTAGTACAAAAATAGTATTTTATTACTAAAATATTAAAAATTTACAATTAATTAAATACTATGCTAGATTATTAGTTATGAATAAAAACGAATATATACTTAAAAAGATACCTATTATTGTTGATGCGCGGGAGATTGTATTTAAAGGTGAAATAGAGAAAATACTGAAAAAGAAACTTACTTCGGAAGTTTTTAGCCAAGCCAGATCAAACAGTAAAAAGGTTAATGTATATAAAATTGTCTATACATCAAACAATCATAGCGTTGTCGGTTTTCTAATTGAACCGAAAAAAAAAGGAAAATTCCCTTGTATTGTTTATAATAGAGGAGGGTCTAGAGATTTCGGGGCTATTAAAATGGGCTATCTTTTTACCGGATTAGCTAAATTTGCAAACTGGGGTTATATAATAATTGCTTCGCAATATTCTGGAAATAGTGGCAGTGAAGGAAGAGATGAGATGGGTGGAAGTGATATATATGATGTATTGAATCTGTATAAAATTCTCAAGAAATATAGACGAGTTGACAATTCACGGATCGGTATGTATGGACACAGTCGTGGAGGTTTAATGACTTATTTGGCACTTACAAAAGTCAAATGGATTAAAGCTGCCATTGCTGGAGCGGCACCGGCAGATGAAGTAAGTGCACCGAGATTTAGACCGGGATGGAATCAACACCAAAAAGACATGTATGGTGGAAGTTTAAAAGAAAAGAAAAAACGCTCGGCTGTATATTGGGCACATAAATTTAGTAAAAAGACCCCCGTCCTACTACTACACGGTTCTTCTGATTGGAGAGTCAATCCTTTGGACTCTATCCGACTTGCCGAAAAACTATACAAGTACCAAATACCATTCAAGCTTGTCATTTTTGAGGGAGGAGATCATGGTCTGTCAGAACATGAAGATGAAGAAGAAAGACAAATAAAAGGGTGGTTTAATAAATATTTAAAAAATAATGGAAAAATAAATCTGCAACCTCATGGTAAATAAAAAGGACATTCTCGTAGTAAGGCAATGTTCCCCAAACTCAAGATTACATTGTGATATATAATAAATTTATATGAATGTCTTATTGGTTACAAAACAACATGAGCAGATTAAAAAACTTACAAAAAGCTTAGATCAAGCTTATGGACACATTGAGGATCTTAATAAAAATTTAGTACAAAAATAGTATTTTATTACTAAAATATTCTATTACTATATAGACCACCCCTCCACCATTAATAATCCTTTATTTTTAATCGGCATATAACACCAAATTTCTTCGGTTACAAATGGTATAAATGGGTGAAGAACCTTGAGAAGTGTGGCTAGGGTGATTAATAAAAATTGCTTTTGGTTTTTTCTCTCAATGTCACTTCCCTCTTTTAGGATTTTTTTGCTATCTTCAATGATAACATCAGCAAAAGTGTGCCATACATAATGATAAAGTTTTTCACCCGCTAAATATAAGCGATAATTTTCTATATCGGCTGTTATATCTGCAATTAAATCCTTAAGTTCTTTTGAAATCTCAGTATTTTCATTAATTATTTCACCTTCAGAAGACGACAGAACAAACCGCGCTATGTTCCATAATTTATTTGAAAAATGTTTATATCCTTTGACTTTATCTTCTGAAAGCTTGAGATCATTGCCCATACCATTGCCTATTATTAAAGAAAGGCGCGTGGCATCGGCGCCGTATTTAGAAATCATATCAAGTGGATCTATAATATTATCTAGTGATTTAGACATTTTTCTACCCTTTGTATCTCGTACGAGACCATGTAAATAAACTATTTTAAATGGAATATCGTCCAAGAGACAGCCAGTCATAAGTATCATTCTGGCCACCCAAAAGAAAAGAATATCATAACCAGTTTCTAGAACTGATGTTGGATGAAATATTTGAAGATCGGAGGTTTTCTCCGGCCAACCGAGAGTGGAAAATGTCCAAAGACCCGATGAAAACCATGTATCAAGAGTATCTTCGTCTTGTTTCCAATCATTACCCTTAGGCGCTTCAATTCCAACAAATACTTCATCACCTCTATACCAAACAGGTATTCTATGTCCATACCAAATCTGTCTGGAAATACACCAATCGCGGAGATTATTTATCCAATGAAAATATGTTTTTTCAAAATGTTCTGGCAAGATTTTTATCTTTCCGCTTTCTACTGTAGATTTCATTATGTCCTTTAGAGTTGTTTCTTTATTTACCTTTTTATTAGCTTTTTTAAAAGGTTTATTAACAGCAATAAACCATTGCAACATAACTTGAGGTTCAATAATGCCAGCCGTTCGTTCTGCAGTGGCAAGTTGATGAATGTAATCCTCCTCCTTTACAAATAATCCTTTGGCTTTTAATTTATCTAAAATTTTTATTCTGGCTTCGGAAATTTTCATCCCCGAAAACTCTCCTGCAATCGGCAATAATTTTCCAAATTTATCAATAATTTGCTCACCTTGAAGTTTGTGTCTTTCTGCAATTTCAAAATCAATCACACTATGACATGGAGTGATGGTCATGACACCTGTGCCGAATTTCATATCTATAGCTTGATCTTTTATAACTGTTGCAGTAATAGGTCCATTTATCCATTCAAGATCAATTTTCTGACTGTGTTTATATTGTTCGTAGCGTTTATCGTCTGGATGCATAACAACGAATTTATCACCAAACTTGGTCTCGGGTCTTGATGTGCCAATGGTAAATGGGCCGTATTTGAAATAATAAAATTTTGATTTTTGCTCTTTATAAATAATTTCATCATCTGAAATAGTGGTTTGCCCTTTCGGATCCCAGTTGACTATGCGATTACTGCGATAAATCAAACCCATATCATACATATCTTTGAAAGCCGTGCGAACAGCCAGACTTCTCTTTTCATCCAAAGTGAAAGCTTCTCGCGACCAATCCACAGAGGCACCCATTTTCTTTATCTGATTTACTATACTGTCATGGCTATGCTGAGCAAAGGTATTTACTCTTTTTAAAAAATCTTCTCTTTCTAGTTCATGTCTTCGTTTGCCTTCTTTTTTTTCAATATCTTTTTCAACTTTGGCTTGAGTGGCTATGGCGGCATGGTCTGTACCGGGAATCCATAAGGTTTTATAACCTTTCATTCTCTTATAACGAATGAGAATATCTTCAATGGCAAGCATGGCGGCATGTCCCATATGCAGAGTGCCTGTAACATTTGGTGGAGGTAAAACTATTGAATATGGTTCACGATCTTTGCCGTCTGGACGCTTGGGAAGATTGTCAGGATTAAAATATCCGCTATCCAGCCATGTTTTATATATGCGGTCTTCAGTTTCTTGGGGATTGTAGGGCTTCAGAAATTTTTCATTCATAATGAAATACTAACAGAAAAATGGATGGATTTCCATTTTGTTATATGACCCCACGGAGAATCGAACTCCGCTTCCATCCTTGAGAAGGATGTGTCCTAACCGATAGACGATAGGGCCGTTACTTCTTGGCAAGCCACTCTGGCTCTTGACGAACAACTAGCTCACTTGCATTATCTTGGTCCAAAAGAAGAACTTTTGCAACCCTTTCCATACGCATTGACTGTGATCCTTTAACAAGAATAACATCACCATTTCCTATTATACTTTTAACATATTGACCAGCTTCAAATGCCGAATTAAAATGTATATAACCATTCATAAGTTTTGCCCGTGGACCAACTGTGATGAGAATATTACAAGACTGTAATGCTTGTATGCCTGCTTTTTTGTGTTCATCAGAAGAAAATTTACCCAACTCCATCATATCTCCAATTACAGCAATCTTTTGACCTGAACAGTGTATTGATGCAAGGGTGTTCAGTGCTTCATAAAGTGCATCAGGAGAAGAATTATAGCTATCATCAATGATAGTACTGCCATTAATTCCAGCGATAATATTCATTCTACCTTTAGGTGGAATATGTTTTGATATTGAGTCAACGATACTAGAAATAGGTATTTTTCGTGCAATTCCTACAGTAGTTCCGGCTAAAATAGGATAAATTTGTTGTTTGCCTATTATTCCCCTTAATGTAATAGGAATGCTATTGCCTTCATAATTTAATTTAAAAGACATATTATGCATAGTGATATCAATATTTGATGCTCTAACTGTAGCAGAATTTTCAATTCCAAATGTTAAAACTTTAGGGTGTAGAACGCTAAGTTCTCTAACTTTATGATCATCCGCTGAAAGTATTAAAATACCATCTTTTTTAAGAGCTTTGGCAAGATATGCTTTTTCGGCAAGCAATGAATCTACAGATGGGAAAAATTCTATATGAACAGGAATATCACCGATTCGTGTGATAACAGTAATATCTGGCTTAAGCCATTTTGTTATTTTTTGAATATCGCCTGGGTGATCTGCACCAATTTCAAGAACCAAACATTCTGGATATTTTGATTTAAATAAAATAAGCTCAAAACCGTGAAAAATGTTTTGAAGCCACAATAGAGGATTATTCCAGGCATTTTGGGTTCCGAGAATTGTCAGTGGAATACCTATTTCACTATTGAAACTTTTTTCACTTTTTCTAATATAACATGAAGAAAAAAGTACAGAATAAATAACATCTTTTGTAGATGTTTTACCAACACTGCCTGTAACAGCAATGATTGTGGGACGATATTTCTTCAGTATGGCCCGCGCTTGGAACTCAAGAGTGGCAATGAGAATATCTTTTAAAAATGATTTCATACTTTCGTTCTATTATCTATCTGGTGGAAGTTCGTAATAATTTATAAGAAATTTAGCAATTTTAATAAATGGATCGGTGAGGGTTTCAGAAGCGTATTCTGCACCTTTTGGATATACTTGATAAAGAAAAACGATGAATCTTGGATTGTAAGCAGGAAAATATCCGAAAAATGAATGTAGATATCTGTCACTATAATACCCTCCATTAGTATGATCTGCAATCTGAGCTGTTCCTGTTTTTGCAGCAATGCTGTAATGCTCCATTTTAACTTGCCCCCTTCTCAAAGATTTATCTACTACTTTCACTAACATATGTGTTACATCATCCGTGGTTTCCTTTGATAATACTTGTTTTGCAGGAAAAGTAATATTTTTTGATGTTCCATCTGAATATTCAATTTTTTCTACAATATGCGGAGTTATGAGCTTACCACTATTAGCTAGTGTAGAAAGAGCGCGAATTGTTTGTATGGGCGTCATAGAAATTCCTTGACCATATGCGTCTGTGGCAATTTCAATATCCCGCTTTGTCAGAAGATTTTTGGTAATACCTATTTGCTCATTGGGTTGATCTATGCCAGTTTTCTGACCAAATCCAAATTTAATAAAATATTCAGCAAACTTATCACCTCCAATTTTTAAAGCAATACTTGCTGCACCAACATTCAGAGATTGACTCAATATTTCTTGCATTGGAATTACGCCCCGTGCTTTACCATCATAATTTGATATGCGTTTGCCACTAAGCATAAGAAATCCATCATCTTTATATGTAGATGTGGCATTTATGACCCCAGAATCAATTCCTGCCGCCATGGTAAGTGGTTTAATAATAGATCCCATTTCATAAGATTGTTCTACTAACGGATTGGAAAAAACTTTTGGGTCTTTAATATCTTTTAAATCATTTGCATTAAATGTCGGTCGTCCAGCTATTGCATAGATTGAACCACTATTTGGATCCATGATAATTCCACCAATAGAATCTGATTGCCATTTATTCTGTGTTTCAGAAAGAGTCTTTTCCAAATATTCTTCAACTGTCGGCTCAACTGAGGTAATGACATCACCGGTTTTATTATAACTTTTTAGAATAGAATCTTTTATTCCAGCAAAAAGTTCCGCAAAGAAATTTACATTTGTGGAATCAAAAGTTCGTTCTAATACACTCTCATAATATCTCTCAAGTCCGTACCTCCCTGCTATTTTATTATTGTCATCATAGCCAATAAGCCCTACAGCGTGGGCGGCCAAAGAATTACCAGGATATACTCTCCAGTTTTCTTTATAAGCATTTATGCCGGGAATTTTTAATTCTGTTATTGATTGTCCTATTGAACTGTCTAATTTTTTTTGTAATTCTTCATATGAATCATTAGTTTTTCTGGCTTTGTCAAGAAATATATCTTTATCAAGATTTATATATTGGGATAAAGCTTCATAGACATTGTTGGGATCCTTGATTATTTTAGGATTCATTATCAATGTATAACCCTCTTTTACAGAACCTGCCGCTATTTTTGTTCCATCTTTTGATTGAAAAAATATTGATCCTCTATTGAAAATTATTGTACTCGGTTTTATATATTGCTTATCAGCTTTTTGGCTATAAGAATTACCTTGTAATATTTGTACGCTGTATAACTTAGAAATAATAATAAAAGCAAAAATACATATAACAAATAGTATGATGCGGGTTCTTAAAACTGAATTAGAGTTCATTGTGTGAAGCAAAAGCAGTAAGGGATTTTCTTGATATATAAGAAGTGACTTCTGCATCTTTGTAACCTTTCAAGTGAGCTAGTTCAATGTTTATATTGTTTTTGGCAGAAAAATATTTTGCTTCAAAATTACTAACGACCGTAGATTTCTCTCTGATTTGCTTTGTAATTTTCTCTCTTTCTATAACATTAACAATAGCATTTTTTACAAGAAAAATATAAGCGCATGCAGAAATGAATATAGCACATACAAGCACTATAAATATTTTTTCTTTATAACGAAACATACTATTCAAATTATTTGCTATTACTTGTGTCATATCAATTTTTCTAAAATTCTTAGTTTTGCGCTTCTTGATCTAGGATTTTCTTTGATTTCCTTCAGTGATGCTGTAACTGGCTTTTTATTTATAATTTTTGCCTCTCCTTTTTCTGTTTTTTGTTTATTAAAATTTTTTACTATTCTGTCTTCTAAACTATGAAATGAGATTACTGCCATTCGTCCGCCTTTGATTAATTTTTCAAAACCTTTTGCCAATCCTTCTTTTAAAGTATTTAATTCGTCATTAACTGCTATTCTTAGAGCTTGAAAAGTTTTAGTGGCGGGGTGTATTCTAGCTCTTCTATAAAAAATGGGAACTGCTTGTTTAATAATTTCTGCTAACTCACTTGTGGTATCAATTGACTTCTTTTCTCTGTAATTGACTATAGCTCGAGCTATTCTTCTTGAATATCTCTCTTCTCCATATCCATAAATAATGTCAGCAATATTGCTTTCCTGCCAAGTATTGACTATAACTTTTGCAGTCAGATCTTTTGATTCAATATTTTTGTTAAAAGTCATAAGCAATGGCTCATCTTTTTGAAATGAAAATCCTCTACCAGATGTTTCAAGCTGATTAGATGACAAACCAAGATCAAGCATAATACGATGGATTTTTTGTATTTTTAATTCATTTAAAACTTTATCCATATCGCCATAACTTGCCTCTTTGAGTATGAGCTTTGAATAATTTCTTAATCTATTCTTGGATCTTTCTAGAGCGTCAGAATCTTTATCCAAACCTATGACCGTAAGAACCCCTCTGGTTTTTTCCAAAGCATATTCCGCATGACCGCCACTACCAATGGTGCCATCAAGGTAAATATCACCGTGATGAATGTCTAAGCCATCTATTGATGATTTTAAAAGAACAGATTTGTGCAACATGGCCGTACTTTTTTCTACTTTCTACTATAGAATTCCAACTGAACCAAGCTTTTCAGCCAAAGCATCAGTTTTCTTTTCAACAGCTATACGGTGTGAAGACCACAATTTCTCATCCCATATCTCAACTCTATTCATCACACCGATAATGGCTACTCTGGTTTTAATACTGGCATGTTCACAAAGATGATCTGGAATAAGAATGCGTCCAATCGTATCAACCTCAACCTCGGTTGCTCTACCGAAAATAATACGATTGAAATTACGATTATCTGATTGAAGAACTGAAGAAGAATCTGGTTTAGAGAGTCGTTCTGCAAATTCTTTCCACCCCTTCAAGGTAAAGATAAAAAGACAGCTGTCTATCCCTGGAGCAATGACTACGGTATTGCCCATTTCCTTTCTAAACTTTGAAGGAAGTGAAACTCTACTCTTGTCATCTATGGTGTGCAGATGTTCTCCGATCAGCATATATTGTGAAAAAGTTGTGGAAATGTTTTTTATGGTCGATCATAAAAATTATTTTCCTACTCCTTCCCACTTGTCCACCATTCTATCCCACTTTATATAACCATGCAAACATAGTTATCCACATCTCTCCATAAGCGATGTGATTTGATAAAATATATGTAATGGAAGAAGACTTTTTAGAAAATCTTGATGGTCATCTTGAAAACATAGACACAAAAATCAATATGGTTTTGGGAAATTTAAATAAAACGAATTCATTACTTTTACTGATCTTGATTTTGGAAATAATCGCTCTCGTGCACTTTTGGTAAGAGTCCTTTTACCTTACATCTTCGGTCTCATGAGTGGAAACATTTGGAGTTCACGGACTGGTTTGTCGGCTAGGAAAGCAAAGAGTCTATCGCCATAAGCAAAACCAAATGCTGGTGGCATGCCATGTTCAAGCATTTCAACAAATTCATGATCTGGCATCATGGCAACTGTGTCCCCTTTTTCAAGAAGCTTCTTTTGTACATCAAATCTATTTTGCTGTTCAAGCGGATCATTTAATTCAGAGAAGCCATTTGTCATTTCAGAGCCTGCAAGTATGAGTTGAGCGCGCAAAGTAAGTTCTGGATTATTAGGATTAATTTTTGAAAGAGGAGAAACAAGTTTTGGATGATTTATAAGCCAAGCCGGTCCAGCGATTTTCTTTCTGCAATATTTCCAGAGATTGTCAGTAAGCCGTTCCCTATTTTCACCATCATAGTCAACCTTCAACTCTTTTAATTTCTTCACCATTTCTTTTTCTGAAGATTTCAGAACATTTATGCCAGTCATTTTTTCTACCGTCTCTACATAATCAATCCTCGACCATGATCCAGAGAGATCAAAATCAAAACCTCGAGTAGAAAATTTCGTTTTGCCAAAAACTTCTTTAACAACACGTTTTATCATTTCTTCACTCATAGAAACTCCTTCATCAAAGTCAGCGAACGACCAATAAAATTCCATGCTTGTGAATTCTTGAAGATGCTCCGGGCTCGTTCCCTCATTCCTATAAATCCTCCCGATCTCAAAAGTTTTAGGAAATCCTGCGGCCATCAGACGTTTTTGCCAAAGTTCACCAACAGAAATCCTTAGATATACATCAAGGTCATAATCATTGTGATGTGTCTTGAACGGTGTTGCCTCTGCTCCACCTGTGGTCACTTCAAGCGTAGGGGTTTCAACTTCCAGAAATCCTTTTTCTTTTAGAAAAGCGCGAGTAATATCCCAAAATTTAGCTTTTTTTACAAAAAGATCGCGTAGTTCCTCGTTCATTAAGATATCCAGATAGCGTTTACGATATCTTTCATCATCATCTTTAATGCCATGCCATTTTTCAGGTAAAGGTAAAAGTGCCTTCGTTGCCATCGTCCACCATTTCACAAGCAAACTCTGCTCACCGCGTTCGGTGTTAAAAAATTTTCCAGTTACAGAAATAAAATCGCCAATATCTACGGCGTCAATAAAAAGCTTGAATAATTTAGCGTCAATTTCATCTTTTTTGAGAACTGCTTGAAACTTACCCTTGCCATCGTATAAGACAATAAAAAGAATTGCACCCTGACCGCGTATAGCCATAATTCTTCCGGCAAGAGAAACTTCTTTATTCCCCTTGACATATTCATCAAAACTTAATCTAGCATCCTTGAGACAAAAAGTTCTAGGAACTTTGCTAGGATAAGCATTCATTCCGGCCCTTTTTAAAAGCTCAAGTTTTTCTAACCGTATTGTCTTAAGCTCTTCTAATGAAGCCATAAATAATTATTCTATTGAGATTAAGGTATAAGTAGCTTTACCTTTGGGGGTGCTAAAACTAAAGGAATCTCCTTTCTTTTTTCCTAAAATAGCCGAGCCAATGGGAGAAAGGTTTGAAACTTTTCCAGATGCCATATCTGCTTCTTCAGAACCAACTATTTTATATAATCTGGATTCTTTTTCTCCTGCTTTTTGAATTTTAACCATTGATCCAATGCTTGCTGAATCACCGTGTTGATCATCAACAATCACTGCTGATTTAAAAATATTTTCCAATCTATTAATGCGATCTTCAACCTCTGCTTGTTCTTGTCTGGCTTCATGATATTCTGCATTTTCACCTAAATCGCCAAGTTTTTTGGCATATTCTAAACTTTCTGCAACTTCTTTTCTTTTTTCTGTTCTTAAATAATCTAATTCCTTTTTAAACTCTTGGAATTTTTCTTTGGTAAGATATTGTTTTGCTTCGCTCATATTATAGAGTGACAATTAATAATAAGTTATAAGATCTATATAATACCTTATTTATTTCCTAAAGTAAAATACTCTGGTGTATTAACGCTCATCCAATCCAATGTTTCGCGCATAGCTGCTCCTGCACCTATGAGGTTATGAATTGAGCCCTTTTCCATAAGTACGGCAAAGACATATCTTGGGTTTTTATAAGGAAAATAGCCAGTCATCCATGAATTAACCTTTTCTTTGCTTGCCCCCAGTTCAGCAGTACCAGATTTTGTGGCAATTTCAACATATGGCACATTAAGCGAAACGCCAGTTCCTTCTGTAGCACCTAATCGCATTCCTTCTTTAATTATTGTAAAATATTCTTGCGGAATATCTATTGTTCTAATTGTCGGACCACTTTCTCCTTTTATAATAGATGGATCTCTTAATAATCCATTATTGACTATTGAAGTCATGGCCCTAACAATTTGAATAGGTGTTACCTGAAAACCATATTGACCTATTGCTGTGTGATAAGTATCTCCCAGAGTCCATACTTCTCCATTGAAGTGCTGTTTTTTCCATTCAGGAGAAGGTATTGTGCCACTAGCTCCAGAGAAAAATGAATTGTCAATTTTTTCTCCAAAGCCAAACATCCGAAAGTATTTTTCAATACGGCTTATGCCAAGTCCTTTTTGATCTTTATAACCTCCGCCAATTTCATAAAAATATACATCAGAAGAAACAGAGATAGCGTGTCGCATATCTACATACCCATGTGCTTTCCAATCCCTGAACACTGTTTGCAAATCTGGATAATACTGGTTTTGTATAGAAATGGAACCAGTACTCAAAATTTGTTTAAGCGGATCAATAATTTTTTCATTTAGTGCGCCCAGTGCAATATAGGGTTTTATGATAGATCCGGGAGTATAAAGACCATCAATAGCTCTATCAAGAAATGGTTTATTTGGATCAATTAAGGAAGATTTTACTTTAGCCACATTAGTTTTTGAAGACATAATTTCTGAATCAAATTCTGGATAACTTGTCATTGCTATGATTTCACCTGTTATTACATCCATTATGACACCTGCACCTCCAGAAAAACCGACTCGCAAAGCAATATCTTTTATAGCTCTATAGAGTTCAGATTGGACACGGGAATCAATAGATAAAGTTAAGTTCGTACCTTGTTGGGGAGGTTGTATGGTATTTTGTGACTGAACTTGTCCATGAGCATCAACTTCAATCAACCTTATACCGTTTATTCCTTGTAATTTTGAGTTAAAATATTTTTCAACGCCATCAACACCCTCAAAGTCTTCTTGATAATAGAAGCCAGCGCTGTCTTTTGAAGGATATTGAACATAACCGATTACATGAGCTAAACCCTGGTCTTCTTTATATTTTCTCCAAGCCACTTCTGACTTTTCATTTGGAGCATTCCAAGCTAGTTCAAGACCATTTCTGTCATATATTACTCCTCGTGCAGCAAAAATTGGAGACTGACGAAGTCGGTTGTTTTCACTTTTTTGATTATTGATTGTGCCATTTTTTATTTGTAAAATCCAAGCTTTGCTAATATAAGTTAAAAGTACAAGAATAAAAAAGAAACCCAGCATAGTAAGACTTAGTTTGGAGATTGGTTTCTCAATTCTGCCTTCAAATTGTTGCGTGTCAAATTTGGGTAAGTTGTGAGAATCAATAAATATCTCATCGGGATCAATGTCTTTGATATTTCTAAACTTTTTATTCATATGCAATTAAACGCTTTTTCAAAACTAAAGACAGAAGAAAGAGTACTATACCAGCCATTGTAAATATATATCTAATGTTCCAAAACTCAGGTAAGGCAATACCATATAATGCATCATAAATAATTCCCCAAATAATAATTTCATAATAAAAAGGAAAATAGAAAAGTAATGCTATAGCCAAACACCAAGTAAGCCACCAATATCCCCACATGATAGAACAAAACATCAACACTCCAGCCAATATTCTTATAATAATTATTTTCTTCATAGTATTTTAATAATTTTTATCAACCAAAACCCAACGCTGTTCATAAATATTAACTGATTGTGAAAAAATAATTTTAGAAAATGAACTAGCGGGATCAGATACAACCTTGACAACTGTAGCAAACACTGCGTCGTTTAGCTGGGGAATAATTATAATATCACCTTGTTGGACTTTGACATCGCGTGGTAAAACTGCCTCAAATGCACCACCTCCTTGGCCACTAGCAACTGCCTGAATGCTCTTTTGACCTATAAGCACATCATATTTTTCTCCATATGATGAATAAAGTTTTACTTTAGAGGTTTTCCCTATAATTTCTGCAATCTCTCCAATTAAAATATTTCCTACGGCATATACCTTATTTCCTATCTTTATATTATGATCACTACCAATATCAATAATCAATATATCATAAGCGGAAAATGGCGGCTTTTTTAAGATTTGAGCAAGTATTTTATTTTGACTTGATGGAGCATAACGACCTAAAAGATTTTTTAATTCTTCATTTTCTTTTTGTAATTGAATAACTTTTGCATTCTCTAATTCAATTGAAACAGACAAATTTCCATATTTAATTGTATTTTCAATATTCCAAAATGGTCTGACAATGGTCACGAAAAATGCAGATAGAAATTGTGGTGCCGTAAAATACAAAATAACAAGTACAAAAACAATAGCTCCTACTATTTTTAATGGAAAGCTTATTTTTTTACTCTTTATACTACTTTTGAATTCGTAACTCATCTTCATTTTGTATTAAGATATCTTGATATTTCTCTAAATCTTCAAGGATGATGCCTGTACCACGGGCAATGGCAGTAAGTGGATCTTCAGCAATATAGACTGGTAATTTCAATGTTGAAGTAAGAAGTCCGGCAAGACCTTTTATAAGTGCCCCACCTCCTACCAAGTGTATTCCTCTATTCATAACATCGGAAAGAATTTCTGGTGGAGTGGTTTCCAATACTTCCTTGGCAGATTCAAGTAGGTTGTCAATAGAAGATGCCATAGCTTCACGGATATCAGAGTCAGTAATAACTACCTCTCTTGGTAAGCCAGTAATGAGATCACGACCACGGATAGTGGTTTCTAGAGATTCACCCGGCACTACAGCTCCAACAGCGATTTTTATGTATTCGGCAGTTTTTTCACCGATAAGAATTTTGAATTCATTCCTAATATATGACATGATGTCATTATTAAGTTTGTCTCCAGCAACTTTAAGATTTTTGGAGCGTACAATACCACCTAGTGAAATAACAGCGATATCCGTGGTGCCACCACCTATATCAATAATCATGCTTCCTATTGGTTCATGTATTGGTAGACGAATACCAATAGCCCCAGCCATTGGTTCCTCTACAATATATACTTCTCTAGCACCTGCATTTTTTGTGGCATCTCTGACGGCGCGAATTTCCACACTGGTAACTCCAGAAGGTACACCTACTACCACTCTCGGACCAAGAATTTTTTTTGAGTATAGCTCTGTTTTTTTAACAAGATATGAAATCATTTCTTCTGTAACTTCAAAATCAGAAATGACTCCATCAATAAGAGGTCTTATGGCTATAATGTGAGCCGGTGTTCTACCGAGCATGTTTTTTGCTTCGGTACCAACTGCCACCACTCTTCCTGTTTTTTGATTTACTGCAACTACCGATGGTTCATTTACTACTATTCCGTGTCCACGCAAATAAACAAGCGTATTGGCAGTGCCCAAGTCAATGCCAATATCGTTTGATAAATATGCATATATTTTTTCCTTAAAATCTTTCATTTTTAATTATTTCTACCGTGTCAGACATTCGGTCTTTAACCTCAACAGAATCAGTTTCAAGGGTTTTTTCACTAATAACTAATCTTGTGGGAATGCCTATGAGATCACTGTCGGCAAATTTTTCACCAGCTCTGATGTCTCGATCATCATACAAAACTTCAATACCTTTCTTTGTCAGTTTTTCATAAAGTTTATGTGCTTCTTTCTTTACTTTTCCATTACTCTTTTCGTTTTCAATGGCTATAAGATGCATATCAAATGGGGCAATATTTTTCGGCCATACAAGACCTTTTTCATCAGACAAAACTTCTGCAATAGTGCCCATCAATCTTCCAGGGCCGATGCCATAGCTACCCATTATTATCTTTTGCTTGTTTCCTTTTTCATCAAGATAATTTAATTCAAAGACATCAGAAAACTTTGTACCAAGTGAAAATATATTGCCTACTTCCACGGCTTTTTTCTCTATTAAATCAGCTTTTTTAATTCCTAAATCTTTTAAAACATCGTCATTCAGAACTTCTTTATTGATTGCTAATTTTTTCTTTTGATCTATGAAAATACTGTCTTCTCCGGTTTCTGTTAGAGTCTGAAATTCATGAGAATATTTTGAAAATGAACCACCAGAAGCAAATGTTAAGTATGTTCTATCGTCTAGTCCAAGCTTTTCAAAAATCTTAATGTAAGACTGTTTTACTTTTTCATAAAATTGATCATGTTCCTTTTGATCTTTACTGAAAGAATATAAATCTTTCATTAAAAATTCCCTGCTACGCATTATGCCACTCTTTGCGCGAACTTCATTTCTGAACTTTGTTTGGAATTGATAAACATATATGGGCAAATCTCTAAAAGACCGTAAATATTCCGTCATCAGTTTTGTCAGGGGTTCTTCTTGAGTAAATGCTAAACCAAGTTCAGTATCATTTTTCAGTTTTGTCTTAAACCAAATATCAACTACAGCATCATCCCATCTTCCACTTGCCTGCCATAATTTCTTATCTTGCAATGATGTCAAAAAAAGCTCTTGTCCACCAATTGCATTCATTTCATCTCGGATAATCTTAACAATTTTATTCATTACTCTTAACCCAAGCGGTAAATAAGAATACACGCCTGCCATTTCTTTATGAATAAATCCAGCACGAATGAGAAGCTCGGCATTCTTTGACATTTCATCCTTGGGGGCATGTTTTCGGGTTTTGGTAAAAAGTAGTGATTGGCGCATAAATATGGCTAAATATAGTTAAATGATACAGGAAAATTAAGATATTGGTAGTATTGACAAGTAGGGAATATTATACCGCAAGTGCGATAAAGTTTTAATGAAGTTTTTGTTTTGTTTTTCCTTGACTAAATGTTTGGGAATGAGAAAATTAATATATGAACAAGGAGATTGAGATCATAAAATTAAACACATTGTCAGAAATCAGCAGAGATATTGGACAGGTAGTTTTTGCTGGGGTGGTTGTAGGACCAATCATTTCTCAAGCCACGAATATAATTATACCCCTCATTGGACTATTATTATCGGTATCCTGTTGGTTGATAAGTATGAAATTCAGTAGATAAAATTATGAATTCAGATTATAATACATATATGTTAAGTGGCTACATAGCGGGAGCAATAGCTCTTATATTAGTAATAATTTACGGTATTTATCTTGAAAATAATAATAAGAAATAATTATGAATATACAATTAATTATTTTAATAGCGCTTATGATTATTATAGTTATTCTAATGGGAGTCTTATCTCATGTCCAAAATAAAAAGAAATAAACTTTATTTCACAAACAATTTTGCAATATCCCTATAAGTTACTATAACCATAAGTAAAATGAGTAGACCGAAACCTATGGTGTTAACTGTGTTTGCTATAACGGGCTTAATGGGTTTTCTGGTAGTGACCTCAATTATTACAAAAAGTATTCTACCACCATCAAGGGCTGGAAATGGAATAAAATTTAAAACACCCAAGTTTATAGAGATTATTGCTGTAAACATAATTAAATAAGTAAGTCCAAGTTTTGCCGCATCGCCCACAAGCCCCGCAATACCTACAGGACCAGTGACAGATGATAAACTAGAAGTTCCAGAGAAGATGCCAGCAAAAAGATCGTATATACCAATTATTGTTTCTGAAATTATATGTAATGTAAATCTAACAGATTCGTAAATTGCTGTATAAAAAGGTAATTTTAAAGTACCTACATTATCCATAGCAATACCGATGGCATATTTATCGGCAACGATTCCCTCTACTGCTATGACATTTGCTTTAGATTCAATAACTCCTCTACGGTAATTTATGACTAATCCATTATTTCTACTATTATTTATATTATTCTGTAATTCTAAAAGAGAATTGACACCTATGATTTCATCGCCAGCTTGAAGTCCGGCTTTATCTGCTGGTGAACCCCCATTTACATATGTGATTGCAATGTGCTGATTTTTTATTAAATTTTTATATTGTGGATAACTATCAACTGAAGCGGATACTCCAGAAGATAATGCAAGAGTAATAAGTAACCATGCGAAAATAAAGTTGAATAGTACACCTGAAGCCAGTACTAGGATTTGTTGCCACTTTGGTTTATGCACAAAGCTTTTTGCTTTATCTGGTCCATCTATAGATTCATCGTTAGGATTTTCACCAAAAATCTTGACATAACCACCAAATGGAATAAGATTAAGGGCATATGTGGTTTCTCCTATTTTTTTTGAAATAATTTTCGGTCCAAAGCCCAAAGCGAATGCATCTACTCTTATTCCGCAAGCTCTTGCCACCACAAAATGTCCAAGTTCATGGACAAAGATAAGAATAGCTAAAATTATTAGAAATATTATTATGGTCATTATGCTGTAATTTCTTTTTCTTTTTTTGAATAATGTTCGTCTAGTTTTTTATTTACTTCGTCCACCAATTTTTGTATTTCCTTTTGATAACGAAATACTTCATCCTCACCCAATCCTCCACTCTTTTCTTGTTTATGTAAATCTTTTATTATTTCGTCTCTATGAATACGGATTTGTTTTTTTCCTTCTTCAAGTTTTTCTTTTGCAACTTTGATGATTTGAACTCTTCTTTCAGATGTAAGTTCTGGAAAATTTACTCTAAGTCCTTTATCATCTATAGATACTGAAACGCCGAGATTTGCCGAAGTTATGGCTTTTTCTATGTCTTTTGATTGAGAGTGATCCCATGGAGTAATGCGCAGTGTGCGAGAGCCCTCGGTTGTTATACTACCGATTTGAACAATGGGCGTTGGAACGCCATATGACTCAACTTTTATAGAATCCAGAAGGGCTGGACTAGCTTGACCTGTTCTAATATTAGAAAATTCTTTTTTCATCCATTCTTCAATTCCGGAGAGTAATTTTTTAAATTTAGTAAAATCAAATACCATAAAGGCAGTATAACATAATTAAATAAAAAAATAAAAAATTAAACATTCAAAGCCACATACTCTAATAGTTGCTTAACTGAAGGCGAACGGTCATTCATATAATCTCTAGCTTTCAAAATGACACTTAAGCTTTTGGTATGTGCTATTTTGTGTTTTTTATAAAAGACTATCTCTAATGCCGCCAAAAATTCTTGGGCATCTGATTTTTGTGCTTTTTCATCACTTATCTTTTGAGCTAGCTCATCAACAAAAGCCACTTTATCTTTTTTAGAAAGTTTCAAAAAATTTTCAGCTTCTTTTATGACTTGCGTGTTTTGACTGTTTTCACTGGATTTAATTATAAAAAGCCGTGAACGAAGAGTGGGTAATAAAACTTCAACGGAAGGCATTACCAAAAAGAAATGACTATTGTCATTCGGCTCTTCAAAAATTTTTAGCAATGAATTCTGCGCTTCGTGCGTCATGCCTGAAGCTTCTATAATAAAGATGCGCTTCTCTCCTTCTATAAAACTCTTCGATGAGTGAATTTCCTTTATCATCCTACTTTCATTTATTCCAAAGACTTCAAATTTTTCATGATAAAAGTCTGGATTTTGTTTATGTGAAATATGAAATTCTTTTTTCAAAAAATCTTTGAGCTTTTGCACTCCATTTTCAAATGAATGTATAAAGTATGCGTGATGGTCTAGAGTTTTAATATAATCAAATGGGTTCATTATATTTGATTTAGCGCTTAGAAATAATGCTTTTCTTATAGGTAGCCAAGTGGTCAAGAGCTATGCCCGTCCCCTTTACCACGCAATACATGGCCTCATCGGCCAATTTGGCCTTGACGCCAGTACGACGAAAAACAAGTTCTGGAAAATTACGAAGAAGTGAAGACCCGCCAGTCATGATTATACCTTGATCAATAATATCAGCAGCCAGTTCCGGAGGTGTCTCCTGTAAAACATCCTTGATGGCCTTGATCATATCTCTAAGCTCTTTGTTAATGGCTTTTACAATTTCATTGGTTTTAATTTCAGTTGATCGTGGAAGTCCAGATATGAAGTCTCGGCCCTTTACTTGCATAGATAACTCTTCTTCAAGTGGAATGGCAGAACCAATTTTTATTTTTACATCTTCGGCCATTCTATCACCAATAGAAAGATTAAAAGTTTTTTTAATATAATCTGCAATGGCAGCATCAATACGATTTCCAGCACATTTAACGGAAGTTGAGGAAACGATACCACCAAGTGATATAACGGCCACATCTGTGGTACCACCACCAACATCAACGATCATATGTCCCCTTGCCTCATGAATAGGAATACCAGCTCCTATGGCCGCTAGGATTGGTTCCTTGACTACAAAAGCGTTTTTGGCTCCGGCACGGATAGTGGCTTCTATCACCGCGCGGCGTTCAGTAGAGGTAATGCCCGCTGGCACAGACACCATAACTTCGGGTTTGAAAATATTCCATTTGCCAAGGGCCTTGTCTATAAAATATCTAAGCATGGCTTCAGTGACTCTATAATCAGCAATCACTCCATCACGCATCGGTCTATAAGCAATGATATTATCAGGTGTTCTGCCTATCATTTCTTTGGCTTCATTGCCTACCGCTAAGACTTTTTTATCCTGTTCAGAGACTGCAACAACGGAGGGTTCATTGAGTACGATTCCTCTTCCAGGTAAAAATACTAGAGTATTGGCTGTTCCGAGATCAATTCCAAGTTTTTGCGAGAAGAATTTCATAATTTTTATGTGGATTTTCTAACAATATTAGCTCCTATAGCATTTAGGCGTGTTTCTATAGATTCATAGCCACGATCTATAAAACTAACATTATTTATTACTGAGGTTCCTTTTGCAATGAGAGTAGCCATGATGGTAGCAAAACCTGCACGAATATCATAAGCATCAAGAATCTCATCTTTTTTATTCTTCAGTTCTGAATTTCCATGAATCAAAATTTCACGCGAATTCATAATGGTTATATCTGCACCAAGCTTTGTAAGATTTTGAATATATTTAAATCTATCTTCATAAATAGTTTCAAAAACAACACTTTCACCCGATACTTGTGTCAAAAAAACCGCAATTGAAGCTTGAAGATCAGTTGGAAAACCAGGATATTCATGAGTACGAATATTAAAATTTTTTAGAGAAGAGTTTTTGATTTTACTGTTTCCTTTTATCTCAATTGTATCTTTTGTTACTTT
>CAZZPF010000037.1:0-3460 GCA_964655515.1 uncultured Candidatus Saccharibacteria bacterium | reverse complement strand
AAGCCTCAGCTAATCATCAATTTCTTTCTCTTCATGGTTGGCAACGACTCGACTCTCTTCAAGAAGGAGATCGACTTGCTGCACCAAGATTTCTTAAACCATCTAATCCAATATCTTCTCTCTCAACTAATGAAATTATTTTATTAGCTCATTTACTGGGAGATGGATGTGTTTTACCAAGACAACCTATTCACTACACCAGTGCTGATGAAAAAAATCTTGAGGCTGTTGAAAAAGCAGCTAAAGAATTATTTAATATTCAACCAAGACGCATACAACAAAAAAATTGGTGGCATAGTTATTTACCTTCACCTTATCGCTTGGCTCGTGGCAAATATCACCCGATTACTAATTGGTATAAACAACTTGGCATCGCCCCCGTGCGCTCCTATGAAAAAAGAATACCCCCAGCGGTCTTCGCTTCGGATAGTATTTCTATACAATTATTTTTACATCATCTTTGGGCTACAGATGGAAATATTTCTTGGAAAGAATTACCTGGACGACTTCCAAGTGCGGCAATTTATTATGCTAGCTCCAGTCGAAGACTAGCAGAAGATGTACAACACCTTCTTTTAAGACTTGGAATTTGGAGCAATGTGCGTGTTGTTCCTCAGAAAAAATATAGAAATATGTATCATGTGAATGTGCAAAGTGCTCCTGTGCAACAACGATTTCTAGACTTAGTCGGTTCATATGGAAAGCGTGGAGAAATAGTCAAAGAAATTATTGAGGCTTTGAAAAAATTGCCCCAATTCCAAATACCGATACTATTCCTCAAGAAGTTTGGAAACTATTTGTAGAACCAGAAAAAGAACGAGTTGGTATGAGTTGGAGATCATTAGCCAATGATCTCAATACTTCTTATAATGGATCGGCCATGACTGCCACCAGTGTCTCCCGCACCCGTCTAGCAAAAATTGCCACTGTTTTAGATAGTGATCTTCTGCTTCATATGGCAGAATCAGATATCTATTGGGATGAAGTGTCGTCTATTGTTTCCCTTGGACAAGAAGAAGTCTTTGATGCTAGTGTGCCAGGTACCCATAACTTTGTGGCGGGTGATATAATTGTTCATAATAGTATAGAGCAAGATGCTGACGTGGTGATGTTTATTCATCGCGAAGATAAATATAATGAAAATAGTGAGAGAAAAAATATGGTAGAAATTTTAATTGAAAAACACCGAAATGGTCCAACCGGAATGGTAGAACTTTATTTCGATGACAAAAAAACTACTTTCTTACCAATTGAAAAAAATGAATTTGGGGATTTCCAAATGCCGGCTGTAGAAATCCCAAATAATTTTTAGTCCCCCCAGCCCCCAGAGGGGGTGTAAATGCGTTTGAATATGTTACAATCTTTATCATAAATCATAATATGAATCCAACTGAAAAACTTCAAGAATTATTTTTAAAATTTCCTGGTATTGGCCCGAAACAAGCCTCACGTTTTGTTTATTTTCTTTTACGAGAAGACAAAAATTATAAAACTGAATTAGCTAAAAATATTGAATATTTAAAAGAGTCGGCTCAAACTTGTGAAAGATGTCTTAGAATTTTTGGGAAGGTGTCACGAAGTGACGAAAGGGTGTATCTTTGTGATATTTGTGAAGATCAAAATCGTGATCAAAAATCTTTAATGATAGTAATAAAAGAATTAGATATTGATGCTATAGAAAAAACAAATTTATATACAGGTAAATATTTTGTTTTAGGTTCAACCTTACCTTTCTTAACTGAAAAACCAAGTGAAGTTATTCATATTCGGGAATTGGTGAAATTAATTTCGGAGAATTTGTCCGCCCAAGGCGGATCCGCCTTGGGCGGAAAAAATAACCTACAAATTTCAGAAATTATTTTAGCTATTCCAGCTACTGATGAGGGTGATCACACTATTGATTATTTAGAAAAAACTTTAGCTCAAATAGTTGGTATACAAAAAGTAAAAAAATCAAGATTGGCTCGCGGTTTATCTACTGGTTTAGATTTAGAATATGTTGACCGAAATACTTTCCAGCAAGCGTTTCAACATCGTAACCCCAGCCTCTCCCCAACCCTCTCCTAAGGAGAGGGAGAAATGCAAGTGCGATAAATTTATATAAAAACCCCCTCTGCTATATTACAGAGGGGGTAGCAAATCAATAACAATAATTTGTTATTGATCATTGTTGACGCTATGACCACCACAATTTGTACAGGATGTATTTTGAGATCCTGAATTAGACTTTAATGCCTGTGGGGAAGATGCGGTACTAAAACGAAATTTCTCTTTTATTGACCATGAGAAATTTTTTGGTTTTTTTCTACTAGCTACTTTCATTTGTGTATCACCTCCTTTTGATTATGTGTATGGATGTGGAAATTTTGTAAGTTCCACATAAGACATTGGATATTAATTTGCCTAGTAAATTCGTGAGCCCATATTATTCAGGGTGTCAAGACTTCGTATTGGGGGGTAGGGAGGCGAAGACTCAAGACATGATAGAATATGATAAAATAGAAATATGAAAAAAAATATTATTTATATTTTCGGATTATTTGAAAATCAAGAAAATCCTCTTTTTAAATATTTAAAAAATAATATAGAAGATAAGGAAATAGAATTTCAGGGCATTGAATTATATTTAAAAGAGCAATTCAGTTTTAATACATTTTTTGAAGCCATGGAATTGGTGCAAAAAATGATTGATGCTCGTCAACCAGAGATAATTATTGCCCATAGTTTAGGTGCGTATGTAGCAATGCAAATGAAAATACCAGATAATTGTCAAATTATTTTTTTAGATCCAGCGCTTTCCATAACTGACATTATTTTGAATAATTTAAAACAAGATAATGAATCATATTTTTATTATGATGGAGAATTTAAAATAGAACTTTTTTCAGAATTTGTAGAATCTATAAAAACGATGCCAACTATTGAGATGTCAGCCAAAAAAATAACATCAAGAGATGTTTGTATTTTTGCTGCTGGAAAAGGAGCTTATAAAATTGCTAATCAATATCATAAATATATTTCAGATGCTAAATATTTTTTTCTTCCAGATGCTAATCACGAATTTTCAAATGAAAAAGATAGACAACAGATATTTGAGACAATAAAAATGCGGCTCGACACTATGTCGAGCCGCGAAGTAAATACTCACACAAAGTCTTGGTGATAGGAAGCTGGGTCAACTTTTCTATCCATGTCCAATGCCCTTGCGAATTACACTCCAAAAATACATATTCACCCTGTGGGGAAACGATCATATCAATAATGCCGAACTCTAGACCGAGTCTCTTGACCAATTCCACACACTTGATTTTTATTGAACTATCAAGCTCATAAGGTTCATGAGGTGTGTTTTTGATATCGTAATTTCGCCAATCAATGCGCGTTTTGTCATTTACTTGCGAATCAATCTTACAGGTAAGAACTGTTTCGCCGATGACATGGATACGCAATTCGTATTGCT
>CAZZPF010000036.1:0-11513 GCA_964655515.1 uncultured Candidatus Saccharibacteria bacterium | reverse complement strand
CTTTGATATAATATTAATACCATGAAAGAATCTCAAAATTTTCTTACCACACCCCACTTGGTAATAATTGTTATACTTTTAATATTATCTGTTAGTTATTATGTCAACTCTCTGATCGTTGGAAAAAGTCCAACTCACATTAATACAACGGAGAGTGATGTGGCGTTACAAGCTCGCCTAGCAGAAGCCAAGTCCAATGTGCAATCAGAAACAATAAAACTAAATAAATTAATAGTAAGATCCCGTTCAGAACAATCATGGTATTCAACTATTGAGAATGGATATTCAAAAGCCAATGATGCTGTAAATAAAATAGATTCAAAATTAAAATTAAAAATCACTGATGCAAATATTCAGAATGATATAAATACTAAACTAAAGGAAATAGCCAACTTACTTAAATCATGGAACAAAACCCTTGCCGACTATAAAACCGAAACCTTAACTTTATTGGATTTAATTACTATTACTAGAAATGATATATCTATTATCCAAGCATATATCCGCGAATTACAAAATATTGTTGCGGGACTTACTCCAGCAAACTCTGGTCTGACACAAAGCCAAATCAATATTTACCAACAACAAATTAATAATGCTATCATTGAAATACAAAATGCTTTAGTTGTACCGCAAGATATTCAAATACAGCAAAATGTAGTGCAACAAGCGCAAACGGAACAAGCAAGAATTGAAGCGGAAATTATTCAATCCTCACAATTTTCACCTATTTCAAATCCAAACCAAACTCCAGTCCAAAACAATAATTGGCAAAATCCAACCCCAAATGATGAGATAAATGATTCTCAAGGACCCAAACTAATAGAAGGGGCGAATAGTAGATAAAATAAAATCAATGGCTGAGAACGAGCAATCATTGACATATTTGTGATTTTAATATATTATCATATTATAAATTATGTATAGAAAACCAAGACCTCAAGGCAGATTTGACAGATCACCTGCCAGATTTCAAAGTACGAACCGAACTCATAATAAAGGACCAAAAAACCAACACATTGAGCACGCTCGTTTTATAAATAAAGCCATAATAACCGAAGAAGTGGAAAATTTTATTCCCGAACATTCTTTTGTGGATTTTCATATTGACGAACATTTAAAGCGAGGAATTGTAGCAAAAGGATATAAAACTCCAACTCCCATTCAAGATCGTTGCATTCCTCATATTCTCAAAGGTCAAGATATAGTGGGTATTGCAAATACAGGTACAGGAAAAACTGCCGCCTTTCTCATTCCTCTTATTGATAAAGTTTTGAAGAATAGAAAAAATAAGATTCTTATTGTGGTACCAACTCGTGAACTTGCCATTCAAATTCAAAATGAACTAATTGGATTTACCAAAGGTATGAAAATCTTTTCCGTATGTTGTGTAGGAGGGGCTTATATAGGTAAGCAACTATCCGAACTGCGTTACAACAATGAATTTATAATTGGCACTCCCGGACGCCTCAAGGATCTTATAGAAAGAAAAGCCATTATTCTTCATCAATTCCAGACTATTGTTTTAGATGAAGCCGATAGAATGCTTGATATGGGATTTATAAACGATATGCGCTATCTCATGGCTCTAATGCCCAAGCCACGACATACCCTTTTCTTTTCAGCAACGCTTTCACCAGAGATTGAAAGATTAATTGGTGAATTCTTACATGAACCGGTGAGAATTTCTGTAAAAACGCGCGATACAGCCAAGAATGTTGAACAGGATATTGTGCGAGTATCAAGGGGTTTAAATAAAATTGATGTACTTAGAGAATTGCTTGCAAAAGAAGATTTTAACAAAGTACTTATTTTTGGGCGTACAAAGCATGGTGTTGAAAAACTTTCAAAAGCACTAATTGATAAAGGTTTTAAGGCAGAATCTATTCATGGAAATAAAAATCATAGCCAACGCCAGAGAGCACTAGGTAAATTTAAGGAAAATCAAATTCAAATTCTTGTAGCCACAGATGTAGCAGCGCGCGGTTTAGATATTCCAGATGTTAGTCATGTCATTAATTACGATATCCCAGCCACCTATGATGATTACGTTCATCGCATTGGAAGAACAGGAAGAGCCAATAAAAAAGGCAAGGCATTAACTTTCGTTGAATAGTAAAATATATCTCAAAAAAATCAAATAAAGGTATAATATATTCATGGCCTTACTCATTATTATCATGCCATAATAATCAAATGAATAAAGTTGAAATCGCAGTCTTTGGTGGAGGATGTTTCTGGTGTACAGAGGCAGTTTTCAAGATGTTGAAAGGCATATCATCAGTCCTTCCAGGATATGCTGGTGGATCTACAATAAATCCTACTTATGAACAGGTTAGCAATGGTAATACTGGTCACGCAGAGGTTATCTATGTAGAATATGATCCAGAACAAGTAAAATACACTGATTTACTAACAATCTTTTTTGGTTCACATGATCCGACAACTTTGAATAGGCAGGGAAATGATGTTGGTACTCAATATCGTTCTGTGATCTTCTATACTACTCCCGAACAGAAAGAAATGGCAGAAAAGATGATTCAGGAAATAGAATCAGCTGTTACTGAACTCGTGCCACTAGACAAATTTTATAAAGCAGAAAATTATCATGAAAATTACTATGCTCGAAATAAGAACGCACCGTATTGCCAATTAATAATTAATCCAAAATTAGAAAAGGTCCAAAAGCAGTTTGCAGATTTAATCAAAAATATATGAAAGAATTAACACCCGAACAACACAAAGTACTTAAAGAAAAAGGCACAGAAGCGCCTTTTAGTGGGAAATATGTTCACAAATCAAAAGATGGCATGTATAAATGCGTTGTATGCGGTAATGAGATATTTTCCTCAGATTCGCAATTTGACTCTGGCACTGGCTGGCCGAGCTTTGATAAAGCTATACCTGGAGCTGTAAAACAAATAGAGGATAATGCTTATGGTATGTACAGAATGGAAATAGTATGCGCTAACTGCAATTCTCATCTCGGTCATGTTTTTGATGATGGACCTACTGCTACAGGACGGAGGTATTGTATAAATTCTGTGTGTTTGGATTTAGAAGAAAAGAAATAATGATAGAATGGTCATATGACTAAAATAATTAAAGAAAACGCACCCATAATTCTCTCTGAAATAAAAAAAGCCAAAAACATTCTTCTTCATTGCCATCCTTCACCAGATCCAGATAGTGTCGGTTCGGCCCTTGCTATGAAGCTAGGACTAGAACAACTTGGCAAAAAAGTTACCCTTATAAAAGGTGATAGTGAAATACCAAAAGCTTTTGCTTTTCCTGGAGTTGAAACTATTACGCAGAAAAACTTTTTTGAGATTGATATAAATGATTTTGATTTGTTTATTATCTTGGATTGTGGCGCAACAAGAATGATTTCAACTAAAAGTCAAGTAACTTTCCCAGAATCTTTGATGACTATAGTTATTGATCATCATATTTCAAATGAGGGATTTGGAAAAATTAATTGTGTTGACTCTATTTATCCAGCCACAGGACAGCTTTTATTCGATCTTTTTAATGAAATGGGAATAAAACTGACACATGATATTGCTCTAAATCTTTTTATAGGGATGTATACAGATACAGGAGGATTTCAATATTCTTCTACAACTCCGGAAACATTAAAAGTGGCATCAGAGCTTGCTGTTTTGGCACCAGATTTTACAAAAACCATTTTCACAATGAGGAATAGCAATAGAAAAGAAAGGTTGATTTTTGATGGATTAGCGTTGTCTTCTCTGAAAGAGTATTATAATGGTAAATTAGCACTGACTTCAGTGACCTATAAACAATTACAAAACAAGAATATTACTCCGGAAGATTATACTGTTTCAGATACAGCCAATTTAGTTAAATCAGTAATTGGTTTTGAAATATCAGCTTCATTGTTAGAACCGGAGCCCGGCATTATAAAGATAAGTTTCCGCACACGTGATCCAGAAAAATATGATGTTTCAAAAATTGCCATGGCCTTAGGTGGTGGGGGACATATTGCAGCTGCTGGTGCTCGGTTAAATATGACCATACCGGAAGCAATAGATAAAGTGGTCAAAACAGTAAAAGAAATATATAATCTATAAATATGGAAAGAAACAAAAACATACCCATTTTTGCCTTTATAACTTTTATTATTGGCATTATTATTATAATTATATCCTATTTCTGGTGGTCTTCATCACCGACACCAGATGCCGTCATCAATAATCAAGCAAACGCAATAGAAGATATTTCAGATAATACTTTAGCAACTTCCACATTAACTTCAACATTAAAAAATTTTATGCATACAATTTCCATTGAAACAAATAAGGGCACTATAGTTTTTGAAACTTATGATGTTGATTCACCTAAAACAGTAGAGAATTTCATTACGCTAGCACAAAAGAATTTCTATAGTGATGTGATTTTCCACAGAGTTATCAAAGGATTCATGATACAAGGAGGTGATCCAACAGGAACTGGTAGAAGTGGTCCTGGATATTCATTTGCTGATGAGCTTGATCCACAAACTCCCTCTTTTCAGACTGGCTATGTTCGTGGAACTGTAGCAATGGCCAACTCAGGGCCCAATACCAATGGTAGTCAATTCTTTATCATGCATAAAGATACGCCATTACCCCATAATTACACTATTTTTGGTAAAGTTGTTTCAGGAATGGATGTTGTAGATGAAATTGCAAATACTAAAGTTGATACTAGCGACAAACCTCTTGAAAATATTACTATAAAGAAAGTTACGGTTAATGAAAAGAATTAGCAGTAAAATATGTCAGAATATTACAATCCACTTAGAACCAAGAATCTCTTTGATCCAAAAGATGAAAAGCCCTTTAGAATTTCGCGTTCAAAGATAGAGCTTTTTCAAAGTTGTGCTCTTTGCTTCTATCTAGACCGTAGACTTGGTGTAGCACGACCACCAGGTTTTCCTTTTGCTCTAAACTCTGCTGTTGATACTCTGCTGAAAAAAGAATTTGATATTCATCGTGCAAACAAGACGGCTCACCCACTTATGAAAGCTTATGGATTAAAGAATGTCATACCCCTTACACATAAAGATATAAATATATGGAGAGAAAATTTTAAAGGGGTGCAATATTTGTACAAACCAGAAAATTTCCTTATTACTGGAGCAATAGATGATGTATGGATAAATAATAAGGATGAACTTATTATTGTGGATTATAAATCTACAAGCAAAGATGAAAAAGTTACCCTTGATAAGGATTGGCAAATAAGTTATAAGCGTCAAATGGAAATCTATCAATGGCTTTTTAAACAAAATGGATTTAAAGTTTCGGATACTGGATATTTTGTTTATTGTAATGGTAAAACCGACAAGAAAGTCTTTGATGGCAAACTTGAATTTGATATTGACCTTATTCCATATACAGGTGATGATTCATGGATTCCAAAGACTTTAAAAGAAATGAAAGAATGTCTAATAAGTGGTACGGCACCAAAACCAGCAGAAAATTGTGATTATTGTTTGTATAGAAAAGTATCTAGGGATGTGCAAAGTAAGAAGAAAATATAATTTCTCATTATGTAATAGGAATTTCTACAATAAATTCTGTGCCTATGTCCACCCTACTTTTTACAGTTATTTCTCCTTGAATTTCACCGAGGATTCTTTTTACTGTTGTTAATCCTATACCAGTTCCTTGTTCTGCTGATTTGGTGGTATAAAATGGGTCAAATATTTTTTCTAAATTGATTCTTTCAATCCCACCCCCATTGTCTTTAATTGAAAATATAACCTTTCTCACCCTTTCTTTGAGAGTAATAATTACATTTCTATCTCTATTGTTTATCTCACAACATGCATCAATGGCATTTGAAATTAAATTAGAGAAAATTTGTTGCAATTTCACTTTATCACCAAACCAATAGCATTGACATAAGAAATAAGTGATTATTGTCACATTATTTGTATTGGCCTTAAATGAAAATAATTCTATAACATTTTTAATTTCATCAATCACACTACATTTCTGCATTAAAGATTCTTGATTAATATTGCTTCTTAATTTTTTTATATGAGTACTCATTCTTTGTGAGGAAATGATAATTTTTTCAAGAGATGCTTTAGACTCATTTATCTTTTCTGGTGATAAATCTTTGATGGTTTCCATGTGTAGAAAGAGTGGTGTAAGTGGTGACATAAGATCATGAAATAATCCTTGTGATAATCGACCAAATTCCGCTACTTTTGCTAGTTCATTTATTCTGTTTAATTGTGATTCCTTCAATTCTTTAGTTCTTTCCTCTACACGCATTTCCAATAGATAATTTTCTCTTCTTAATTCATTTTCTAACCCCCGTGATTTTTTAAGAGATTTCTTTATTTCTTTATTTGAAAGCCAAGATAAAATAATAATAAATACCAGTATTGCTAAATAAGTTATGAAATCCATGATTAAAGAATATAAGAATTATAGAAAATAGACAAACACCCCACTTGTACCCAGAGTGGAGTGTATGCTTTTACTATGTCGACTTTCATAATAAATTTTATGTTACACATCGATAATGTAACCTCGTCCAGGTATATTTCTGATCAAATCCCTCCTTTTTCCAAAATTTATTTTTTTACGAAGATTTACAATATGTGCTTCAACGGTATTTGAGAATGGATCACTTTCAGCATTCCATACATGTTCCATAATCATACCCCGAGAAAGTACCGTACCCCTATTTCTCATAAGATATTCAAGTAAAATATATTCTTTTCTAGTCAAATAAATAGGATCATGATCTCTATGTGCAACCTGTTTTTCAGTATTTAGTATAAGATTATCAGCTACGAGTAAAGGACTTTCAATTTTCCTTGGTCTTCGCATCAAAACTTTGACACGAGTCTTAAGTTCATCAAATGAAAAAGGTTTAACCATATAATCATCAGCGCCCCTCTCTAGAGCAGATATTTTATGTCTAATGATATTGTCTATAGTTAAAAAAAGTATATGCGAATTTGATCCAGATGCTCGAACTTCTTGACATACTGTCAAGCCGTTTTTCTTGGGTAATGAATAATCAATAATGATTACATCATACTGAGTTGTTCGGGCTAAATATGATCCCTGAACTCCATCATGGGCTATATCCACGGCATATGATTCAGCTTCAAGTCCAGCTCTCAAGAAATCTGAAGTATCTATATCATCTTCCACAATAAGAATTTTCATAAAGTGATTATAGATGAGTATAAAATAAAATACGAATATAATATGTGTAAATCTCATACAAAAACTTCATTAAAACTTCATTTCACTATTCCAGCTTGCTGTTAAGCGCTTTTAAGTGTTATGATAATCTCCATGTCTCATTTGTTCGCACCTATCATTGATTATTTGCAAATTATCGTTGAGCATGGCGGTTACGCTATCCTTTTTATCGTAACAATCCTTGAAGGTATTCCATTGATAGGACCACTGGTGCCAGGACATACTATAGTTATTCTTTCAGGATTTTTAGCTAAACTTGGTGTATTAAATTTAAGCGCTGTGTTAACTCTAGTGATACTTGGCGCGTTCATTGGTGATATTATTGGATTTATTATTGGCAGAAAATACGGTATTGTTTTTCTTGGTCGTTTCGGGAAATATTTTTTTATTAAAGATGAACATATTGAAAAAACCAAAAAATTTGTAAACAATCATATTGGAAAATCTATTATCTTTGGACGGTTTAATCCTATTACCAGACCACTCATTCCTTTTGTTATTGGTGCTAGTGAGGTACATATAAAAAAATTTTGGATATATGATTTTATTGGTGTTTTAATTTGGTCAGTGAGCTCTATAGCTATCGGATTTATATTTGGCGCCAGTTATCATATTGTTGCAGGTTATATTGGTAAATTTATAGTAATTGCTACCATCATAGCCATACTCATAATTTGGGGTTATCATTTTATAAATAAACAATTTCATATATTTGCAAAATATGAGCTGATAACCCTTATTTTCAACCTTCTAGGTCTTTATTTATTTTTTAAAACAATAGAAGACGCCCTAAGTACAAAAGCTTTTATGGCAGAACTTGACATTTCTGTTAATTTTTTCTTTTTGCATCATGTTACGCCATATTGGCTAACTTTTATGAATATTGTGACAGATATTTTAAGCCCCACAACTTTATTTATAATAAGCTTTATTGGCATATTTTATTTCTTGTATAAAAAGCAATGGAGACATACAGCCATAACATTTTTATCCATGGGCGGTGGTTTAGTCATAGGAACATTTATAAAAAATATTGTGATGCGAGCTCGCCCCACAGATGCTTTTTTTCTTCAGTCGGATTTTAGTTTTCCAAGTGGTCATGCAATTGCTGTAAGTATATTTTTTACACTGATTATCTACATTTTTGCCAGAAAAATAAAAACTCTCGTATGGAGAGAGTTATTTATTACTGGATGTGCATCGCTTATTATCCTAGGAGGTTTCACTAGAATTTATCTCGGTGTTCATTGGTTTTCTGATGTTGTAGCAGGAGTTGCCTTAGGAATTTTTTGGACCACACTAATAATACTTTTTATTAGATATATTGGAATACTTTTTACGCAAAAGAAATAGACAAAAGAAATAGAGACATATATCATGACGATCTAATTGGTATCTCTCAAGGTAATAATAGGCAATAGAGTTAGAAAACACAAGCTCCCAATGATAATAAAGAGATTTGCATTTGTAGTGTATGCAAGACCGACTACAGTAATAATAGGTGCAATAAAATATGCCAGCGGTCGAGTTACACGAAACATACCAAGAATTTCTGAATTCTCCGCACTAACTTTTTTGAAGAAATAGGTTTCAATCATCACTTCTACCGTGGCCGCTCCAATGCGTGTCAAAAAGAGTAATGATGCCCAAATCACTATATCTTTTTTGGTAATGAATGCCAAACATATAGTGGCAAGTCCCATAATGATATAGCCAAGCATCATAATCTCTTTTTCTCCATATTTCTTATCTGCCAATCTTCCTAAGGGTGATTGTACTAAAACAAAAGGAATAAGCATTATGGTCAAAATAATGCCTATTTCTTCCCAACTAAATCCAATAGTTTTATTTAGATAAATTGGGCTATAGACTATCATCCAAGCGTAAAAGACCTGTAAGGTAATGTTGATTATAAATATTTTGGAAATGTCTTTATTTGATAATATTGCTTTAAATGTTTGATATATTGATGTTTTTGGATATTTGGGATCTTCAAATTTTCTAAAATTTTTTCGTATAAGATAAAGCAATGGAAAAAGCAAGCCAAATGCTGCGATATAAATTCCTTTATAATTTCCATTTAAAATAAGTATGCCACCAATAAGGGGAGCAAGTATCCACGCACTATTATAAATGGTCATATATTTTCCACGAATTCCGCCCGTATGATCTATATCAGTTATTTTTTCTAAAAATACATCAATAGTAAATCCAATAAGGTTTGTTATAACCAGTGCTGTAATAAACAGGGGCACAATAACAAAAAATGATTTTGAAAAGATAATTCCATAGAAAATAAATATTTGAAGAACAATAAGTCCTATTGCGGTTTTATAATTGCCAAACTTCCGGAGTATGTCATGCATTGATAAAAGACCCAATATACTTACCACAGAAACAATAAAATAGATGAAACTCACTGTTTTTTCATCTGTAAATTTTTCTAGAAAACTAGAATTAAAATATGCAGGAAGAGCTACATGCAAAGCAGTAAAAAAACCAACAACACCTATTGTATATAAGGCGGTTGATCTGGAAATACTACTATGATGTTTCATATCCTCAATTATAACATCACCTTACTTATATCGTTAAGAGAACAGGAATTACAATTGGTCTCTTTGCTGTTTTTTGAAGCAAAAGTCTACTAACATTGTCGGTGATATTGGATTTTATATAGTCAACATTTATCGGATTCATTCCTTTTGTAGATTCTTCAACGGTATTTCTAATAATAATGCGTGCTTGATGAAGTAGTTCTTGTGATTCGCGAAGATAGACAAAGCCTCTAGAAATAATATCCGGAGACTTTTTCAATTTGCCTGTTTGAGCATTGATGATCGCAAAGACAATGAAAATACCATCTTGTGCAAGCATTTGACGATCACGAATAACCACATCCTGAATATCCCCAATGGCAAAACCATCTACCATCACAATACCCGAAGGCGCTTTTTCTTTTAGTTTAACTATTTTTTCACCTCCATTTTGAATTTCAATAATTGATCCATTATCAGGAATGATAATTTGATCATCTATTAAACCATTTGTTTCTTTTGCAATCTCACCATGAACCCGTAACATATAGTGATAACCGTGAACCGGTATAAAAAATTTTGGATTAATTTTCTTATGAATCCATGCGGTTTCATCTCTGTTGGCATGTCCAGAAGAGTGTACATCTGCAATACGATAATGAATTATATTGGCTCCTTGCCTAGAAAGATTGTCTTTTAATTTTTGTACGGCACGTTCATTACCCGGAACTATAGATGATGAAAGAAGAATAGTATCGCGTTTAGTTATTTTTATATATTTATGTGTTTTGTTTGAGATTCTCATCATAGCTGCAAATTCATCACCCTGTGCTCCCGTTGCAAGAACAATAATTCTTTCTGGTGGATAATTATCTATATCTTCAACAGTTATGAGAGTATCTTTTTTGGGCTTAAGTAATCCAAGATGTCTGCAAATCTCAATATTTGTTTTCATACTTCGCCCCTCAACAACTACTTTTTTGCCATATTTTTCTGCAAACTCAATAATTTTTAGCATTCTTTCAAGAAGAGAAGCAAATGTTGCAATTATTAGACGGCCCTTTGCATTCTTTATAATTTCCTCAATATTTTTATGAACAGTTTTTTCTGGTATAGAAAAACCGGGATTCTCTACATTAGTTGAGTCAGCCATAAGCAAAAGTACCTTCTCATTCTTAAATGCTCTAGCAAATTCTTTCTCTTCTTCTTCGGTTGGCACTCCATTAACATGATCAAGCTTCAAGTCACCTGTATGGACAATGGAACCAAAAGTAGTTTGTATGATAACGCCCATGGCATCTGGAATTGTATGAGTGACTGCAAAAAATTTAATTTTAAGTGCGCCAATTTTTATTGTTTCATCTTTTTCAACAATTTTAATATCAAGTGGCGGAACATGAGGAAATTCTTCTTGACGCTTCTTGATCATAACTGAAGTAAGCATGCGTGTATAAAGAGGGGGGTTTCCTATGCGAGGCATAACATAAGGAATTCCACCTATATGGTCAAGGTGACCATGAGTTAGAATTACTGCACGAATTTTGTCTTTTCTTTCTTCAAGATATTTAGTATTTGGTAGGATATAATCTATACCCGGTGTATTTTCATCCTTAAATTGAAAACCAATATCAATGACAATAATATCGTTGCCATATTCTATCATGGTCATATTCTTTCCGATTTCTTCTACTCCACCCAGTGGAATAATTCTTATATTATTAGGCAATAGTGCAGGCAC
>CAZZPF010000035.1:0-5603 GCA_964655515.1 uncultured Candidatus Saccharibacteria bacterium | reverse complement strand
ATCATCTTGGTAGTGGGTACACAGAAGATTGTTCCGGATATTGCGGAAGCGTTTGAGCGTCTGGAAAAGTATGTCGTACCCTTGGAAGATGCCCGGTTGCAAGCGGCCTATGGCATTCACACGCTCCTTGCTAAAACTTTGATAATGCATAAAGAAAATCCCCCGTCCGGTAGAACCGTTCGCCTCATTTTCGTGAACGAAAAGTTGGGGTTTTAGAAGAAGCAAAAAAACACCACGTCCGTGAGAGCGTGGTGTGGGTTTGTTATTTGAAAGGCTGGCGGATTGAAACGATCAAACCAATTGCCACGACGAGCCAACTGACCACGTCGCTTTTTGTTGGATACACTCCAGCACTCACCCCTTTCATAACGGCTGTTAGAATTGGGAATGCAAGAAATGTGGCAACCACCTGCTCAAGTCTTCCTCCTTCTGTGTGATACGCCTGAAACCAGGCTAGGTCTGCGAAGAAGAAGAGAATCGCACAAGAGATGATAAGCCAGGCATGGGTTATATCCGGCATTGTCAGCTTGAGACCGATTTGTTCTCGGAGCAACACGAGGGGCGCAGAAATGACGAGCAGTATTAGATATATCCATGTAGTGTTAGCGAGGGGGGAAACGCTTGCGAGTTTTCGCTCGATAACCGTGTTGGCTCCTGCGTAAAGTACTAGAGCTAAAAGGGCGAACAGTGTGGCTTTCATGGTTTTTAGCCTTTCTTATTCAGTTTCGAAGGTGCGCGTGGTAATCTGGATACGGAATCGCCAACTCCTATTTATACTCTGATTTAATAAATTTGTCAATAATTCGCACATATGAGCGCCGATGTACTATCTTTCGATAAGCAATGGGGGAAATCCGCCCATATTGATCTTACGGACTGCAAGCATGATCGTCTTACGAGCGCTCCTATGCTTGAGGTATTTATAAAAGAACTTATTAAGAAAATCGACATGGTTGCTCACGGTCCTTGCTATATCGACCACTTCGGAAGCTATGTAATACAATAGAATGGCAGAAAAATTTAAACTGTCAATAATAATTGACAGTTTAGTGAGTTTTCAAGAACGCTCATTTGTCTCATTCTTCGGTTCTGGAGTATGCTGGTACCCATTTATGATCTATCCAGTCCTGTTTGGGTAACAGTATTTATGCGCTAGAAGGGATGCCTTGTATTATTCTTTAAGCTTGTTATGATATTAAGTTGTTATGAAAACCTCTATACTATAAAAAAGAAAGATGTTAACTCATATTAAATAATTCAATACTACAAAATATGAAAGATTTATTAGCAAGAATTGATCAAATGAAAAATAAATTAGCAAAAGGTAATTTGTTTACTAATTTATCAAATGAAAATATAGCCCCTGATATTCGCTTGTCTTTTGCCCCGTCGATGCTCTATTATTTAATGGGTTTCAAAGATGTTTTGGAAGAACTTGCTGAAATTAATCCCAAAACTGATTTGGATAAAATGATTAATACTTATTGTGTTGAAGATGCTGAACACTGGAGATGGTATCTTTCCGATATTGAAAAAATGGGAGTAAATTTAGCGGAATGGGGGAAAACTATTACTGAATTTTGTAATAATGTTTGGGGTAAAGAAACAAAAATAAACAGAACCACAATTTTTACACTTATTAAATATGCACAATTCGAAGATCCTCTAATTAAATTAATTTTAATTCAAGTGTTTGAAGCAACTGGTGTGCTATTTTTGGGTCATACAAGAAAAGCTGTAATAGCAATGGATAGAGATGATGAATTGTCTTATTTCGGTAAAGCTCACTTTGAGGAGGAGTTTGGTCACACTGTACAATCTAAAGATCTTCTTAAATATGATATTTCAGATGAAAGTAAAAAAATCGCACTTAAGGCTATAGAAGACTTAGAAAAGTGCTACTATGATTTATTTGAAATGTGGTCAAACAATATTGGGAAATTCAAGACAAAAATTCCAAATAAATAGTATGAGTAATGTGGTAGTAAATATTAAAGATAGGGTTTTTGAACTTAAGAAAGAGTTTGTAAAACAGTTTGCTACAAATGACAATATTGCTGCGGACAGTATTTTTCTTATTGGTAGTTGTGCAGGTAAAGAAGATGGCTTCGATGACTGGTACCAAGATTTTGATATACACGTCTTATTTAATAAACCATTTATTTCCACAAAAGAGTTAGAAGAAATTGGAAAAAGATTTGAGTTAATTAAAAATAAATTTAGCAGTGAAGATATTCTTGTTGAGTGGAATATTAAAGATAGACATTGGAAACAAATCCCAAACTATAAATACAAATTGAATTTAAGCATACATGGCACAATTGCTAATTCTTTTGATTTATACAGGAGAATTAAAATCAACCCAATACTAGGATGGAATATGTATCAAATATGTGAACCACTTTTCGGAAATCCTCCAGCAACGTACCACGACTTAAATAAACCCACAGTACTGGATCTTTTTCATTCTGTTGGTGGCGTAGGTTGGATGATTGAAAATTTTTATAGGACACTGTGGTTTTATTTTAATGATCCCATAAACCAAAGCTTTTACCCATATATTCAAGCTTATTGTTGGAATGTACCAAGCTCGATAATGTTACAATATTATTTAGCTAAAAATGGTTACCCAGGAACAAGGAAAGAAGCTTTGAAATTTTTGCTATCAGATAAAACATTTCCTGACGAATTAAAGAAAGACTTAAATTTCATAGTCGAGCATAAAAGAAATTCAGAAAATAATCTAGTTCTCCATAAGCAACTAATCAATGCAAGTTATGCCGTATCCTCCTGGCTAACAAGGGAAATGAAAAGAATTTATAATATAAAAACAATTTCTAGGAAAGACAATTTATTATCTAAAAAAACCTTGTTCAAAAAAATCATCGCAGAGAGTCTGGGTAATGATAAAAAAGTCGAGGAGTTACATTTTTATGTTAATTTTAATGAGAAAGATTTTTTTGAATCCTTTAAAGAAAAAGTACAATTCATAAACAAAAATTATAAAAATTCATCTTGTGCTGAGTTTCCCGAATTTTTGAAAGACTTTATACATAATAAGCAAGAAAACGCATCAAAAATATATCTTTGGAATGACCTGAATATTTTGAGGTTTAATCTATCTCATGATTTTTACGAATCAAAAGGTTACAAAACTTACACATCAATTTTCTGGGGTTGGGAAAAAGGAACTCAATCATTATTACAAAGACTAAATGAATATTATATTTTAGCAAAAGACAAAAAAGATAGTAATCTACTTACTATCTCTAAGGTATTTTATAAGATTTCATTTGCAAATATTAAAAAATTAAATTATTCAAATTCTGATTTTATTAAAACAGATAATTTTGAAGAAGTTTTAAAAGAGATGTCCGACTTAAATAAAAATAATTTACTGTTATGAAAGAAAATTTCTATAATAATTTTCTGAACAAAGTTCCTAGGAAGGATATTATTGACCTATCTACGGGTAATCCACAGATTTTCCCAGATATTACTGATATAGTAAAATTATCTCTCATAAAAATAACAAAGGATAGCTCAGTTCCTGAAGGGTTGGCTAAATATGAACATTATTTTGGTCTACCTGTTTTTCTTAAAATTATTCAAAACAATTTTTCTGGGTTTTTTAAAATAAAAATACTCATTGAACAAATCATAGTAACACCAGGTGTACAAAATACTTTAAGATATATTCATAATATAGCAGAAAATAATAATAAAAAAATATTCTTACCTTTCAAGCTAGAATTTCCAGGAGCTTTTCCTTTCGATTCAGGTCTACTTATTGAAGAATGTTTCGATGCTTTTATTGATGATTACGGAAATTATAATCCTATTATAAATAAAAAAATTGATTGGAAAAATATAGGATTTACAATTATTTCTAATCCTCATAATCCGACTAGTACTTATTTTAAAGAAAGTTTTATAAAATATTTAAATCAAAAAATGTCAGAGGTTGGTGGTTATCTAGTAATTGATCACACATATAACTTCCCCTTAGCAAGTTTGACTTCTAAAAAAAATGATATGTCAATTTATAATTTACCAAACATTATAAATTTATATAGCTTTTCTAAAATTGGGTTGGCCGCCGAAAGGATTTCTTTTGTTGTTGCAGATCAAAGTATAATCAATCAGATCAAGATACAAGTATTAAAAAATATCATTCAAGTGCCGAAAATAGGTCAGCTACTAGCAGCGGAACTTTTTTTAAATATTAAGAAGAATAAAAAAATACAAGTTAATCTTAGAAATTGGTACAATAAACAATGGAGTTATGCTAGCAATGTTCTTATAAAGAATCTCTCGATTCCTAATTTAATAAGAATAGTTTCTAGAGGCGGTGGACCATTTATGTACTTTGAACTTGCAATGCAAATAGATATTGATCATTTAAAAAAACAGTGTGCAGAAGATGGTTTATTAATAACCACGAATTACGATTTATTGCCTGACTATATGATGTCCGGTGTAAGGAATGGGATTAGAATTGGGCTTAGCTGTGATAAAAAAGATATTAAAAAAGGAATGAATATCCTGGTTAAAAATATTAAAATACAATATCAAGAATTAAATTAAAATATATGCAAATAAAAATGGATCAACCAAACAACAATACGGCTTCGAGTTTAGAAAAATCTAAAATAGAAGTGGCGAGAGAAAATCCAAATTTGCCCATGCAACTCAAATTTGAAGTATCTTCTCCTGAGACAATCAAAAACCTTTTGTCCGTTCAAGATCTAACTTTACCAACAGAAAATGATCAGGAAAGAAATATCATTGGCACAGTGTACGATCAAATTATTAATAAATTAACTGAACATAAATTTCCAAATATAAGTATTGTAAGAGGAAATCCCGTCGTGGATGCAAAGGATAACTTTGACAATCTTTTGTTTTCTCCCGGAAATCCGGGGAGGTCTTCTACCTACACGAGATACACAGATGGAGATCATCTCCTGCGAACTCATATTACCGCTCTTGTACCATCAACATTACGAAAATTAAAGACAGAAATTGGAGAAAAGGACAGTATCACTTTTGTGTTTCCTGGTCTTGTATATAGACGCGATGTTATAGACCCTAAGCATCTAGATGTCTTTCACCAAATAGATGTATGGACTCTGCAGGAAAATAAAACATATGGTGTCACAAAAAGAGAAAATCTATTAAACCTCGCAAGAACGGTATTTGAAGCTGCTTGTCCAAATGCTGAAATGATTGTATACGAAGCAAAACATCCTTATACACTGGATGGTATTGAGGTTTATGCCAGTATTGATGGTAGAGAAATAGAAGTTTTTGAAGCAGGCCTTGTTCATCCCGATATATTGAAAATAGCGGGGATAGATTCAAAATATTATTCTGGATTAGCATTGGGTATGGGAATAGAGAGATTAATTATGGCTAGAAAAAAATTGCCAGATATTAGGTTGATACGTTCTACTGATTCGCGCGTAATTAAACAAATGACAAATATGGAACCGTTTAAGAATGTGTCTGATCAGCCGGCCATGTCTAGGGATATGTCTTATTGTGTTAATAAAAATGACTCGGAAGAAGATATTTGTGAAGCAATTAGAAATGCTTTTGGT
>CAZZPF010000034.1:0-7724 GCA_964655515.1 uncultured Candidatus Saccharibacteria bacterium | reverse complement strand
ATTATATAAAAAAACTAAAACAATCTAAATTATTTTTCTTTGGCGAAATTCGGGGCGGATACTTATGCATTATACTGCACTCTTGCAATACAATGCAAGTTTTTCTATTATGTATCTATGTCATCAGGTAAAAAGCTTGGGGAAAACCTAAGAAAACTGCGCTTAAAAAAGAATATGTCGCAAGGAGACCTTGCGACGGCTTTGAGAGTGGACAGAGCGTATATCAGCAATATTGAAAATGGTCGTATGAACCCCACTCTTTCGACTTTGGAAAAAATCGCTAATGCGCTTGGGATTTCAAGTAGCGAACTTTTGAAATAATTTTATGTAAAAGGAAATCACTATGAATAATGATAAAGAGAAAATAATTGCAAGCTCAGACTTACCACAGTCAATTAGAACTGTGGTCAAAATGTATCCGTCAAATCAGATTAATCGGTTGCACTATGGCGGTCTACCACATATTGGAAATGCATTATGGAGTTCATGGAGTTCAGATGAAGTACAAAAAGCGGCAGAAGCATATGAGAATTATAGTTTATCAACAAATCTTTTGATAAAAGGTTTCAAACCACCAATGGAAAGTAAGATCAGGCTAGGTGGAGGCAGTCCAGCACCGTTCCAACCACTCACCGATTGTGTAACTGACGTTGTTGATATTTTAGAAAAAAGAAAATTATCTTATTATCCACTGGCGGCTGGAGAGGATGATTTAAAATTGCCAATAATAAATTATTTTGATAATGAATATTCAAAAAAAATAAATGAGGATAATATAATATTTACTCACTCAAGTACACAAGCCTTTACGTTATTGATGGAGTCAATTTTAGATTATGGTGATGTCGTAATAATAACAGCTCCTAATTATGGCCTTTTCACATTTATACCAGAAAGAGCTGGTGGAAAGGTTAGATTTTTAGAATTACACTCTAATGATAAATGGAAAATCAATCCTCAAAAATTAAAAAAGTTGATAGATGAAATTAATAATGAATTAAAAACAGATTACGATAGGAATCGAGGTAAATACATTTTTAGACGTTCAGATATGTCGCCAAAAGTATGTGCCTTCGTAAATTATAACCCGCACAATCCAACCGGTATTGTGTATGGCAGTAATGAAAAATCATTATTGCTCGAATTATCTTACATTTGCAAAGAAGTGGGGGTTTTTATAATTGATGATTTAGCATATTTAGGATTAGAATATGATAGAAGAAACACCGCATTGCCGATTTGTAGCTTGAAAGGTCATTTTGATAACACTATCACTTTATACAGCCTTTCTAAATCATATGGACTAGCAGGTTTTCGTTCGGGAATGATTATTGCAAATGAGATTGTCATCTCTTTGGTTCGGGACCGAATATTTCAGGTCTTTGATTCGTTATCTCCATTACAGCAATCTGCAATGTCTAGCATTTTTAAATCGGATGTACAGTCACAAGAGAATAAGGAGGAATATCTATCTGGTGTTACACAAGAATACTACGAAAGATTTATTTTTGTAAAAACTATTTTAGTTGGGCTAAATAAGATTAGTGAGCAAGAGAAGAAAATTCTAGATAAGCTGATTAAGACTAATGATTTAAATATTGATATAGTTGAAGATTTGGGCGGGATAAGTGACCTCAAAATGATTATTGAACCAGAGTCAGGATTTTTTGTCTTACTTGATTTAACAAAATTCATAGGAAGAAAGTACAAAGATTTTAAAATTGAAAATGATAAGACTTTACTACAATTTTTGTATACTTTTGGAAACATTAAGGTATTAACAGGGAATGCTTTTTGTTGGCCAAAATACGAACAATTAATAATCAGAGTTACTACGGCACAAGATTATGATGACTTACTTGAAGGTTTCCTCAGGCTAAAGCGTGTATTAAAACTACTGAAATAATATGACTGTATACATTGCATCAACTCAAAAAAATAAAGGTCTTATACATGAAGACATTTTAATACAAAAAGCTTTTTCGTCACGGGGCTTAGTTTCAAGGATTGAAACGTTAGAGAATATATTATTAGAGGCAGTATCGGGCGATTCTGTATTTTTAAAGAGCATTTGGGGGTATCACATAAACTATAAGAAGTTTCTCGAACATATTTCTCTTCTGAAAGAAAAAGGGGTGCTACTTATAAATGATTACAAATATATACATTGGAATATTGACAAGAGTAAGTATTTTTCAGAAATCAATTTTCTTAATATTGTTCCAACCCACAAATTAGGTCTCAATGGTGTTAAATCTATAAACGATATAGAAAAGATAATTCAATTAATTACAAAAGACGACCCAAATAATAAATTTGTAATCAAGCCATCAATTGCCGCGAGTGGTTATCTGGCTTGTATATATGATAAAAAAGATACAGTCAATAATTGTATTAGTGATATTTTAGATCATAAAGATTTAGATTTTATGATACAACCCTTCAGATTTCAGATCGTGGAAGGTGAAATTTCTATCATACTAATTAACGGAAAAATACAATATGGCATAAAAAGATTTCCAGGGATTTTTACCGAAAAGAAAGAACCCGAATACATTGATACGCAAAAAATACCTGAACAATTTATAGCCCAAATAAATCTATTGCTTGATTTTTTCATTAACAAGTTTAAGTCTTTACCAAAAATCTGCAGAATGGACTTTGTAAAACATGGCTTAGATTATGAGCTTATGGAAATTGAATTGATTGATCCTGACTTATTTTTCAGATATATCCCTGAAAAAATATTGAATAGGTGTTTGGTTGAACTTGCTGGTATTTAAAAGAAAATAAGTTTTATTGGTCAATGTATAAATTATATGAATAAAAACACATCAAAAATAAAAAATGAACTAGATAAATTTGGGTACGGAATTATAGATTACCCTGAATCGTTGAAAAATACTGTATCCGAGCTTATGAAAAACTTTAAATCTTTTTGTGATCAGAGTTTGGAGCACAAACAGAATCTGTCGTATCAAAATAGTATGGGTTATGAAAATCGAGACAGAACAATTGATCAAGAGTCTATTGATCATAAAGAGAGTTTCTATATAAAAGCTGGTTATGAAATACCTAGGGCGTTCTTGCCGAGTAAGATAGACGAGGATTTTGTATCGTCTTGTAAGAATCTTCTTGATGAAGCATTTGAAATAATCATGAGTACAACTGAAATTTTTTCCGAAATTGCAGGCGTTGACCTTAAACAATATTTCGATAGATCAGCATTAACGCTTCGCGCAATCCATTATTATCCCGATTCAAGTACGGAAATCGCACACCATCATGTTGATCGTGGGGGGCAAACATATCATTTATTTGAGACAACTGATGGACTAGAGGCATATTGGCAGGGAAAATGGAACAAAATTATTTTTGATCAAAACCAAATGATATATTTTCCATGTATTCAGGCACAGTATGCTTCACGATGCGAACTTAAGGGACTTTGTCATAGAGTTGTTTCAAACAATGATTCGATGCAGCATGGTCGGTATTCCCTAGTGCTTTTTATTGACTACAATAAATTACCCTATAAATACAGCATGAATAGGAAAGGACCAATAGAAAAGGCTTTTATGCCTGGACAGAATTATGTAATGCCTTTTTCTGAATTAGAAAATTATTTTGAAGAAAAAAAGCAACTTTTTAGGAAAGGTGTTTCGGCTTTGATAATGAATAAAAAAAAAGAATTTCTACTCGTTAACTTGGAAGCCTTTAAAAATCATTTTTTTGCAATACCTGGGGGTGGTTTAGAAGAAAATGAGTCCAACGAAGATGCGGTGTACAGGGAAATACAGGAAGAACTCGGAATTACCAGACAATCACTCAAACTTGTTGGTGTTTGCGAGGAGTCGCTTAAACTTATATTTAAGACAAAGAAATTACAACGCGATGACATAGAATACGACGGATCAGAGCGATACTTTTTCGGCTTTAAATTTATAGGAAATGATAGCGAAATTAAATTGCAAGAAGGTGAGATCAGATCATATAAATGGGTTTCCTATGGAAAACTAAAAAATTATCTGTTATTTGACGATCAGCTAAAAGACATGCAAGAAAAAATACTTGAACTCTTTCCATCTGTGAAAGAAATCATTTAATTTTATGAAAAAGCCAACATTATTATTTGTAGAAGAAATTAGAAATTCTCTTTCTGAGAAAATCGTATCAAGAAAAGATATATGTTTGGTATTACTACGATTTAAGCAGAGCATGTTCTTTGACGAATTATATCTTAAAAAGACTTCTGCAGTCCCTTGTTTTATTCTTAACAAAGAAGTTGGTATCAAAGACGAGGTTAAAAGATTTAAAATTTTTTGCTCAGAAAATAATCTGAAAATAGGTTATTTTTATAATGACTCGGAATATAATCAGGAGCTAGTACAGGAATTTGCGTCTCTGCTTGGCTTAAGTGGGGCATTAAATAAAGATCAGGCACTTTGTGTAAGAGATAAGGCAGTGATGAAAGAGAAATTACAAAAAATTGGTTATAGAACAATGGCTTATGAAGAAATCTCTACAATTGATGATGTGATTTCTTTTACTAAAAAAATCGGAGGTTTTCCAATTATTGTAAAGTGGCGCAGGGGTCTTTCTTCAAAAGAGGTTTATAAAATAAATAACATTAAGGAATTACAAAATCTCGGTCTAGATTTTTCGAAAAATAGATATATTGTAGAGCAGTACTGTCCAGATCTTATTTGGTGCATGGATTCTCTCATTCAAAATGAGAAAGTCGTTGCTACTTTTTATGCTTGGCTTCCATATACCAATCTTAGTTTTGCCGAAAAGAAAGAAAAGTTTGCTCAAATTACAGTAGATAAAAAACCAGAGTGGTTTAAATTTGACGGCAGTGAAATAACGCAAAATATTATAAATAAAATCGGACTTAAAAATGGATATATGCATCTCGAAGCATTCGTGAATCCTTCTGGACAACCAATTATTTGTGAATTTGCGTGGCGAACTCCAGGAGAACATATGCTATTCAATCACAGTATTGCTTTTGGTATAGATGTGTATTCGTTTTTGATTGATATCATGATTGGTAAACCTATTTCTTTGAAGCTGAAGGGTCAAAAGTGTGTAGGTGATATGTTTTTACCAATTAAAAATGGCGTAGTATCTAACATTACGCCTTATAATGATTTAAAAAACTTAAGAGGCGTAATCAATGGAGATGTTACCTGCAAGATCGGAGATATTTTGGAATCAAAAAGACAGTATACAAGTTGTTCTGGCTGGATACAGGTTGAAGGTAAAACAAAAGATGAGGTGTTGGAACGAATGTTAGAAGTATATAAAAATTTTAAGATTAATTAAAATTCTATGAGACCATTAATTTCTGCCAATTCAGATGTTTACAAACAAGACGGTTATCTAAAATTTGATGGCTTTTTTACTGCTAAAGAAATCTCTGACATAAAACGTGCTTATAGCGAATGTATTGAGAGTGCTTTGGAAGGAGTAAAAATTATTCATGAGGACGATGGAATTACTATACGCAGTATCATGGGTTATCATCAACAACATCCAATTTTAGATCGTTATACCCGAGATCCGAGGGTATTGGAAGTAATTAATGGAATAATTCAATCTCCTGTTTATGTCTCACAATCAAAGATAAACTCAAAAGCACCAAAAAATAATAACAACGTGGTTGGTAAAAAATGGTTGTATCATAGAGATTTCTCTTTCTGGCATATTTTAGATGGCATACCAAAACCATCAATGGTGTCAACTTTTGTGTATATTACCGAGCAAACTGAAGAGAATGGGGCTATCTATGTTCTTAAGGGTTCGCACAAAGACGCACCACTGGATTTAATAAAATCTGAAGTTGGATTTGAGAAAAATGGAACAGGAGAGCGAATTGATGATACGTCAGAAAAATTATCTTTACAAATAATTTCAAAAATGTTGATGAAGCATATTCATAAGTATGAATGCGTTACTTTGATAGGTCGGCCCGGAGATTTGATAATAATGGATCCACGTCTTTTACATGCCTCTAATGATAATAATACTAATTTGTCGCGTGATATTATGATTACCGTTTATAATCCCACAAATAATCTTCCCGAGCATACGAGGCAAGAGTTATTTTTGTGTGACCCTGATCATAGAGCAATAAAACCATGGACAGCGTAAATCCGAAATCATATTATTAATTAAGTTCATAAAATATTCATGAAAAATATATGGATCTCAGGTAGTATAAATAGTGGGAAAAGTACCGTATCAAAAATCTTAGGTAAAAAACTTAAAATGGCTGTTATTGAGCTCGACTCATTTTCAGAATTTATAGATCAATTTATGGATTTTAATGATTATATTAAGTTAAATTATGATATAGCGCCAGAAATTGCATTAACTAACAGAGGAGAAAGAGAGCTTAATGACTGGGAGAGAGGAAGAATTATACATAATTACGAAAATGGAGTTAATAATCTTTCTTTTGGTTTCAGGGTCGATACTAAAAATCTAACGCTAGAAGAAACAGCAAATGAGATTGTTAGTCTCTTAAAAAAGAACCATCTAACCAACTTGAAAGTCGATTAGATGGTTTAAGCAAACACAGATGTTTTGTATCTGGCGTGCATGAGTGTGTTGTACTCCATTGCAAGCCTTTCGGAATCAGGAGAATGTAAGTGGTGAATTCCCAGAGCGATTTCCGGCTTATTGGCATAACGCACCAACACGGGAGTCTCGCCAATGCTGATACGCATACGCTTTTTGACATCCATCACTATGCTCACATTCTGCTCATGATTCTTGAGAACAAAAGCAACTGCGTTGTTTTGATCTTGAAAACCAGTATCATGAAGTACCCTCATGATGACTCTCCATTTCCAATGAAATGGAATCTCTGGATTTAGCAAATAGAGAGAATCAGCGAACTTCATAAAATTATCAAGCTCGAATTCTTCTTCTATCTGCATACCAGCTCTTTTTAATTCTTCTCTGATGTATGCCCGATAATGCAAAGCGGTAGGACGAAGCAAAATAAAGCATTTAGCTTCAAAGTATCTTACCGGTAAACACTCTGTGGGAACATGTTCATCAAAGATGAACTTTTTGTAGTCATCTGTGGATATTGGAGAATCAACAATGGCGGGCGGTGTCTTAAAATCTATGACATTGCCTCGTCTGTCAATTTTTCCAATGGCAAATATCTCATGATACTCTTCTGGAACAGGATGTTTCTTTTTCACGATTACCTCCTTTTTGTTTGTGAATGAACGATTTTGAGAAACCCACCGTGAATTTCTTTTCCCTGTATTCATACCATAGAATTGTGCTTTATGCAAGGGATTTGGTTATGGTTTTTTCTAAGAGTCAAAATTTTAAAGATATCAAAAATCTTGCTAAGAGCTTATTTGAAAAAGGGCCTGCCAAAATGTTAGAATGAACGAGGCACAATATTGAATCTGTTTTCTGTTTTTTGTTCGCCCCGAATTTCGCCAAAAAATCCAGAAGCCCGCGCGGATTCCTCCCCAGACCCAGTATGAGAGAATCTACTGGGTTTTTGTATTTAAATTAAGGAAGCAAAACTTGCCACAAAGGGAAAGTTCCACCCTCTTGCAAAATAATTGTGTCTAGGTGTAGAATAACAATATGGAAGTTGTAAAAGCCCCAAATTTAAGGCTTCTTACCAAAGCCCATGAGAATAAGTGGGTGGCTTTCTCCTCTGATTATAAAAAACTTCTTGCTGTCGC
>CAZZPF010000033.1:0-2589 GCA_964655515.1 uncultured Candidatus Saccharibacteria bacterium | reverse complement strand
TGTGCCTTATCCTATTTTCGTATATACAGGTCTTTTATTTTGGCAATTTTTCTCAAGCGCATTAGAAGATACCAGCAAGTGCCTTGTTTCAAACCAGGCTATTATAACCAAAGTTTATTTTCCAAGACTTATTCTGCCACTATCATCAGTTCTTACTAAACTTGTAGATTTTGCAATTTCTGCTCTTATTTTGGTTTTACTGATGATCTATTATGGCTTTGTGCCAAGATTGGAAAGCATTGCGGTCATACCTATAGCTTTGGCAATCTCGTTTATGGCTTCAGTTGGCTTGGGATTGGTTTTGGCGGCTATAAATGTAAAATATCGTGATGTTCGCTATGCTTTGCCATTCTTTATACAATTACTTTTATTTGTTACACCCGTCATTTATCCCGCAAGCATTGCTGGAAAATATTCATGGATACTGGCTCTAAATCCAATGACCGGAGCAATACAAAGCGCTCGAGCTTCCCTTCTGGGTACAACGCCAGTCAATTGGGTTTTGATAGAAATTTCATTGATTGCATGCCTGGTATTGATGTTTATTGGAATCTATGTCTTCAAAAAGGTTGAGAGATATTTTGCAGATATAATTTAAAAAAATGGAAAACGCCGCAAACTTGCCTATTATAGAAATAAAAAATCTTGGAAAAAGATATAATATTACGCATCAAAAAGGTGGTTATATTGCCTTGAGAGATGTCGTAGCAAATATAGTTAAGAGTCCTTTTTCTTTTCTTAAAACCAAGACAAAAAAAATAGCTGGAATGGAAACAAAGGAAGAATTTTGGGCTTTAAAAGATGTAAATCTTGAAATTAGAAAAGGAGAAATAATTGGAATAATCGGTAGCAATGGCGCTGGCAAGTCCACTCTTCTTAAAATTCTTTCTCAAATAACTCCACCGACAACCGGTGAAGTAAAAATAAGAGGCAGTGTGGGAAGTCTGCTTGAAGTCGGTACCGGCTTTCATCCAGAATTGACTGGAAGAGAAAATATTTTCTTGAATGGAGCTATCTTAGGGATGCCTAGAAAAAATATTGCAGAAAAATTTGATGATATCGTTGAATTTGCCGGCATAAGTAAATTCCTTGATACTCCGGTTAAATATTATTCCAGCGGAATGTATGTGCGACTAGCCTTTTCGGTCGCTGCACATATAGAACCAGATATTTTAATCGTTGATGAGGTGCTCGCAGTTGGCGATGCAGAATTCCAGAAAAAATGTCTGGGCAAGATGGATGAGATCACCAAGAAAGATGGGAGAACTATATTGTTTGTTAGTCATAATATTTCTGCGGTACAGTCCTTATGTACTAGAGCAATTTTGCTTAGAAATGGCAAAATTGTTGAATCTGGCGATACGAAAAAAGTTATAGAGAGCTATATGAATTCACCAAGAGCTAGCAATTTGGATAGAGTTTCGCTCAAAGACAGGAGAAAAAGAACTAACGGTGATGTTGTATTTCAGGAAGTTAAGGGGATGAAAAATGGAAAAGAATGTTGGGATTTTGATTTTGATGAGGACATAATGTTTGAGTTTAAGGCTGTCGCAGAAAAAGATGCTGAGAATCTATTATTCTACATGGTCTTACGAAATCCGCTAACAAGAGAAGTATTAACAAATATAAAGATTGTCGTTTCTGAAAGCAAAATAATAAAAGGGCAGAAAATTAATTTCAGTATTTCAATACCCAAACATACCATTAGAACTGGCCAGTATTCTTTATATTTCACTTTAAGTGACGATAAAACTAGAAATTTTTATGATGTAATTGATGAAAATATTAATATCCCACTATTAAATGTCTCTGCATCAAGCACAGACTCGTACGAAAATGTGGGCTTTATTTCAATACCTTTTGCATTAAAACTTCATGATTAAAAAGTTTAGGAGAAAGATTAGTAAAAAAATCAATTGGGTCTTTGTACCATTATTAAGATTCTATAGAATAAGATATTGGTTTGTTAGAGTGCGTTATCTTCTATTAAAAAATAGAATGCGCTTTGGTAATTATAAAAATAGCAAGATCGGAGAAAAAACAATAGCTCATAACTTGTCTGCTTTCAATCTCCCGCGAGCAGTTTTTGGGTGTGGAAATCGCATGGAATTATTGATCCACCCCATCATTTCATATTTTGTTAAAAATAGAGATAAGGTCAAAATACTTGTTGTGGGATGTCGAACAGAAGACGATATTTATTGGCTAAGGTCATATAGATTTGGTGATACCTATGGATTGGACTTATTTTCTTATTCTAATAATATTCTGGTCGGTGATATTCATCAGACAATCTTTCCAGACAAAACATATGATGTGGTGTTGCTCGCATGGATGATTAGTTATACAAAAGATCCATCGACCGTCATCAGAGAATGCAAAAGAATTCTAAAGCCGGGAGGGCTTTTGGGAATCGGCCTTGATCACAACTCACTCCAAGATAAGGAAGGGCTTGGACCAGTGCGGGTTAACACTCTTAATTCTACCAATGATATAATTAATGTGTTAAATTCAAGTTTTAAACATAAGGTTGTATTTGAATACAATCACTATAATAAAGGTGATGATAGGTGTGTTATTATTTCAAAA
>CAZZPF010000032.1:0-7544 GCA_964655515.1 uncultured Candidatus Saccharibacteria bacterium | reverse complement strand
TGCGCCATTTGTAGAAGCTGTTTCTAGATTTTTGGGAGCAATGGTGGTTGTAAGAATGACTGGTGTGTAATTTTTACAAGTTGGACAATCAATTTGTACTTCCGCAAGTTTATTGTCGGCTGGAGAAATATCATTAGGTGTTTGCCCAAGAATGCCGTCAAAAGGAAGGTCAATATTTCTTATAGTAATAGTAATGATAAAAGGAACACCTCCACGAGTAAGATTTTGAATGTGTGGAATCTTACCATTGGGAATACTTCCTTGCACACCAACATCTGCATATGAAAGATTCCTGACAATCTCAAATTGTTCATTAGCAAGATTCAGTGCAAGAATTTTATATTGATTCAAATTAATCAGAGTAAAGAGACTGACATATGCTTGATATGATGCTGTGGCTATAACCAGAAATACTGCGACACCAACAAGAGTTTCTATAAGAGTAAATGCTCTATTTTTAAAATTCTTTTTATATAACATTGACGAGAGAATACATTGGAGAAATCATGGCAACTGCAAAAAACCCAACGGCTGCACCTATAACCACCATAAGAAATGGTTCAATGACAGTAGACATATCCTTTGTCTTTTGTTCCACATCTTCCTCATAGAAAACTGCTACATTTATAAGCATTTCACCGATCTTGCCTGTTTCTTCACCCACACTCATCATTTCTCCCAAGAAAAGGGGGTAAAATTTCTCATTTTCTGTGAAAACTTTTGAAATGGGATCACCCTTTGTAATTGCCTCCTCAGCTTTTACTAGAATGGCCTTATAATGGACATTTTGCATGACATTCGTAGTAATGCGAACGGATTCAACCATATCAATACCTGAATTGAGTAAAGATGAAAGTGTTCTTGCCGTTCTTGCTGTATTTACTTCTTTTACAATATTACCAATAATAGGAAGTTTCAGTATTACATAGTGAATGATCTTTTTTCCACTAGCTCTTTTTGACCAAACAATAGTCAGTCCTACGATAATTATCACAAGTAAAAGTACAAACAAGCCATGATCCCTTAGAGTACTACTTATCCATAAAACAAATTTTGTTGAGACAGGCAAGTCAAGTTTTAACTCAGTAAATGTCTTCATCAAAGTTGGAACGATGTATGTGAGCATGAGAATAGCAATTAGAACCATAGCCAAAAGAATGATGGCTGGGTACATCATTGCTCCACGAATTCTCCTTTCTAGGGCATAGGTGTTTTCCATCTGTACCCCAAGTACACGAAGAGCTTCAGAAAGTGTACCGCTTTGCTCACCTGCCGAAACCATAGAAATGAAAAGTGACGAGAAAACATTTTTAAAGGAAGACATGGCTTCATGCAATGTTTTTCCTTGATTTATATCCTGTTGTAAAGAAACAAATATCTTTTTTAATTCTTTATTTTTGGCTTGTTTCTCCATAACAGAAAGAGCTTTAGACATGGATAGACCTGCTTTAATCATTGATCCAAGATTTTTAGCAAAATTAATTTTGTCTTGCATTTTAACTGAATGAAGAAAGGTTAGAGAAAATAAAGGAGAGAAAAATGAAGAAAATCCTCTTAAAAGTAACGCTCCGCCGGTTTTTTCATGGATATCTATAACTTCTTCACCGGAGTTTCTAAGAATCTTATACAAATCATAACGATCTCTAGCATCAAGTTCGCCTTTATGTATTTCACCACCAGTTTTTTTTGCTTTAAAAATAAAATGTGTCATAAAAATTATTCAGAAATGACTCTTAATACTTCTTCTATTGTAGTATTACCTTGCACTGCCTTAAAGATTCCATCTTCAATCATAGTAAGCATTCCCTCTTTCTTGGCTTGTGTTTCAAGCTCAACAGTAGTAGCACCTTTTATAATCAATTCTTTTATTCCTTGGCTTACTTTAAGTACCTCATGAATGCCTATTCTACTTTTATATCCATCATCTTCTTTGGTAGCTACCGGCTTCCAAAAAGAAATCTTTTCCCATGTATCACTTGGTTTGACTATTTTTTCTGTCTTCAATGCCATCAAAACTCTATTAAGATCAACGGTTTTTCCAAGTGTTGTAAGCTCTGCTTGGGAAAGAACGTATTTTTTCTTACTTTCTGAAAGTTTTCTGACCAATCGTTGAGCAATTATAACATTGATTGTTGAAACAAGAAGAAATGGTTCAATCTTCATATCTATCAGTCTGGGAATGGCTCCGGCGGCGCTGTTTGTGTGCAAAGTTGAAAGTACAAGATGTCCCGTAAGAGAGGCGTTTATTGCTAGAGAAGCTGTTTCATTATCACGAATCTCACCAATCATGATTATATCCGGATCTTGTCTGACAAGAGTTCTGAGACCTGTGGCAAAAGTAAAACCGATTTCTGGCTTTACTTGGGTCTGATTTATTCTTTTCATCTGATATTCAACAGGGTCTTCTATTGTAGAAATATTGACATCTGGTTGATTTAAAATATCAAGAATGGTGTAAAGGGTGGTAGTTTTACCTGAACCGGTGGGACCCGTCGTCAGAATCATGCCTGTTGTGATCTTTGTGGCGGCATGAATTCTTTCTGCACCTTCTCCATGAAAGCCAAGATATTCAAGGGTAAAACCAGAAACATTTTCGCGTAGTAAACGCATGACAGTTTTCTCACCATAATATGTAGGAAGTATAGAAACACGGAATGAAACTTTTTCATTATTCATATCCACTTTGAAACGACCGTCCTGTGGCAGGCGCTTTTCATCAAGTTTAAGATTGGAAAGCACCTTTATGCGTGCAGTAATGGATGATTCGGCATTTTTTGGCAATACCATGGCATCATGTAGCATTCCATCTATACGATATCTTATTAGAAGTTGCTCTTCCATGGGTTCTATATGAATATCTGATGCATTTTGTAAAATAGCATGCTTTAGAAGTGTGTCTACAATGCGCACCACTGGAAGCTCCTCTGCTATTTTTTTCAAATCTACTTCGGAAGTACTCCTTCCTCTCTCTTTACTAAGAATATTAAAGTTTTCAGATTCTTTGGCTATAATATCTCCAAATTCCGCCTTGAGACTTTTTTGATATTGAACAATAGAGCTTTTGATTGATTCCGTATCGGTCAGTCTTGGAAGAATTTTTAAGTTTACTTTTTTCTTTACAAAATCAACGGCAGATAAATCTTCTACATCAAGCATGGCTACTTCTAAAGTATCTTCATTTTTCTTGAAAGCTACGATATTGTGTGTCCTTGCTACTGGTTCAGGGATCATTGACAATGTTTCAAAGGGAATTTTCATTGATTTCAAATCAACAAAAGGAATGCCGAGAACATAAGCTTGCATGCGTCTAAGGTTATCTGCGGTAATTTTACCGCTATTTACCAAAACTTCACCTAGTTGAATTTCCTTCTTTTCTGCTTCTTTTTGGGCCACCTCAAGGTCGGCCTTTGAAACCAAGTTTGAGTCAAGTATAAATTTATTTAACTGTGAGTCTTCTATATGCATAGAGCTATTGGTTAGCTAAATTATAACAGATAAGTGGATTTTGTGGTAAAAAGTTTCCAACTTGCAATCTAAAATAAGATAATGTATGATATTATCATATTAACTTATCATACAAAATACCATGACTACAATATCAGTGCCAATTCCTGCCCACATGGAGGAATTTATAAATAATCAAATAAAGATCGGACATTCTGCCAATAAAGCTGATGTAGTTCGTAAAGCTATTAGATTACTTGAAGAACAAGAAGCTATAAATGTTGTACTTAATGCTATGAAAGAACCAAATTTGAGGGGAGATTTAAGAGAATTAGCAAAGAAGCTTAGAACAAAATGATAGATATAATCTATAAATCAACTTTTGTAAAGCAATTTGATTCTCTAGAAGAAGCTTTGCAAAGTGAGGTTTTGGAAAAAATCAAACATTTTAAAGATCGTAAAAATCACAAACAACTTAAAGTACATAAACTCCATGGTCATATGAGTCAACAGTGGAGTTTCTCAGTAAATTATAAGTTTCGTATTGTTTTTTATAATATCTCAAAAAATGAGGTTGTATTTTTGGCAATTGGAAGCCATGATGTATACAAATAATAGTATGATTGGTAATATTAAAAAGATGGAAAACTTATATAGCAAAAAAATAAGTACAGCATTGGATATTCTTGATGACGAAGTTCGTGGAGATGTTGTTTCTGCCTTTAAAAAGATGGGCCCAAAATATTCCATGACATGGATTTATAAATCTCCAGGACACGGAATTATCTTTCCAAGAACAAAATTTAATTCAAAAAATCTCAAAAAAGAAATGGGAAAGGTATATAAAATTCAGGGTAGAAAGTATGATATAAAGAATATTACTGAAAATAAAACTGTTGTTATGATAGAACTTATAGAGAGTTATTTTGATCCAAAAATAAAGAAGGTGTTCAGAACACCGTTAGTACTTGTTCTTGAGTTTAAAAATGGAAAAATAAAAAGGGGGCGTCATTATTGTGATCCAAATATTTCATATTTACATCTTTCTAATAAAAAAATTTCTGATATTTACAAATAAAAGACCATCTCCACCGAGTTTTTTATGAAACTTTTTGACATGTAATACACAGTTTATGCACTTTCTAATACTAGACTTATAGATATCTTTTGTGGTATAGTATTTTTAGTTTGTACATTGACGTGCACACAAACTCTTTAACCTTTAACTAAAAAGAAAGGGGGATGTATGAAAATACTTCTTCAAACCTTGTTAATTCTCTCTCTCCTTTCTGTTAGTCAAGTGGAGGGAGAGGTACCAGGTGGCAGACTTCCTTTAGGAAGTACAAATGTGGTGGAAACATATGATGCGCAGAGTTCTAAGTCTTTATTAACAATATTGTATCAAGTAAATGGGGGGCATACTTATTATATTACTAATGCTTCTTATGATGGTCTTTCTTTCACTTCGTTGACACAGGTGATTGCTGACTATACACCAAAACTCCAGCATGATGCTCAATCGGCAGTGTCTACGCAAAATACAAATATTAATAAAGATGAACCTATTATGTTTGGCAGTTTGTTTACTGATTCAAACTTTTCACGTGGATATCTTTATACAGGAACCACAAATTTCACCCTCATTAAAACGAATGGTGGATATGTTGTACCTGATCTTTCTTGGCTTGTTCCCCGCATTAGTCCAGAACTATCTATTAGTGTGACCAATATAAAATGGGGTCGTATTGAGGTGCGTACGGCCGATGCATCACAATCAATTCCACTTGGAAGTCCAATAATTGTGGAAGATTCCAGATATACATCAAATCCAATTGTTATTACCAACTGTTTCGTTGATATAACAAATAAGATAATTGGAATTCCAATAATCTATGCAACATCAGGCACAAGTGGACCTTACAGATTGAAGGTTAGTGTAGTATCAGGTACAAGTAATGATTTTGAAATTTTTGACAGTTTGGGGGATAGAATCCCAGAAACTTTAATCAAAATAACCAACTTTGTTTATGGATCTACTATCTTATTTGATGTTGTTGGTGGAGATCCAGGTAGAGTATTTGTAATTGACCAAAGCACTAATCTGGTTAACTGGTCTTCTATGGTAGGAAATTATACTGTTCCTGATAATCAGTCCATTCACATCTCATTTACTAGCAGTAATAATAAAAAAATGTTCTTCAGGGTTAAAGCTATCTCAGCAATACCTAATTAAGTTTTGTCTATGAAAAAGGTCCCGCATCAGGCGAGACCTTCTTTTTTATATCTCCTGTATTGTAGATTTACTCACAATAATTTTTACAGAGTTAGTTTGATCTGATACAGAAGCATCTGCATTAAAACATTTAACTGCAATATCATATGTACCTTTTTGTAAACCACTAATTTTAAAGGTTGGCGAAGAATTTTGAGTTTGAGTCTGGTTTGTCCATGTTAGAATTGTTGGACCACTTATAGTAACACCTTTACAGTATTTTAAATCTCGACTATTAAAACCATTTGTATTCCAGTCAACTGTGGCAGATTTTCCTTCCGAAATTTTTGTTATAGTTTTATTTGGATTATGTTCTACCCACATTTTGTCAATTTGTGCGCTTACCGTCGCTGTTCCTGATGAACATAAAGCACCGCCTGATCTAGAAAGTGTATAAGTATAATTACCATTACCAAGACCATTATCTGTATATGTCGATGAATAATTTGTAGAATTACCAACTGATATATTTTGAGTTCCAAACGTGGGATTGCGAGTAAGTGAGTATGTTTGATTTGCATCATTCTGAACATTAATGATGAGAGTGACATTTTGACCATTAACAGTTGGATTGAGAGTACATGTTGGGGCAGAAGGATTTGTAACTGTTATTGACGGACATGTTGGTGAAAAAGTAGCATTTATAGGAACAGTTGTATCTTTTATTATCACTGTAGGTAAATATGAATCGCCAGTTGTGTAAGTATGTTGTAATTGATTAGTATTTGAATAACCTGAACTGTTCCAATTATATAAGTATGGACTAGTTCCATTACTTGGATTGGCAGTAAAAGTCACTAATGTATTTGGTGGAACTGTACTTGAAGGAACACTACAAGAACCTGAAAGTGGAGGGGGGCAGGTGCTTGGAGACTCGAGAGCCGCGGGGTTGCTCGGCACATGCGCACTCTCTTGGGCACCATACATCGCTGTAACCTCATAGCCATAGAGAGCTCCGGGAGCAAGACCAGTGTCTGGATATGAGACTGTAGCACCGGAAGCTGGTTGAGAAATCAAAGCGCTTCTGACTATACTACCTCCCGAGCGATATACATAATACCCAGTGACGCTAGGGTCATCGAGACGGTTCCAAGAAACGGTAATAGTAGGGTTTGAGCTACAAGCACCAGGGGTAGCGGTGACATTGGTGGGCGAAGCTAAAGGTAGAGAGTTGGAGCAATAGGAAAACTCGCGATTAAATGCAGGATATTCACCGGCACTATTTAGGTTAGTTGAGTCTGTGTTGGCAGTAAACGAGCGTGTCAGATATCCAGAGGGGCATGTTTGTGTACTGGTATTGGGATTATTAAAATACTTCCAGCCGGGGAAAATAGTTGATGAATCGTTATGACAAATAGTAAGCCTCTCGGTTATATTTTGAGGTTGTGGATCACATTGATATGCAGCGAAGATACCACCAAAATCATTCGTTTGAGGAGAGGCTCCTGCTGTCTTATAGCAGTAATTTATGAAATATAACGGCTGCTCGGTTCCGAAGTTATTGGGAGTGAGAAGAATGGGCTGACTAGTAGCATACCCTGCCGAGCAAGAATAGTTGCTAGTTTCTGGATTTATACTCGTATTGATGATGGGTCCGGCGGGAGTATTTTTCCTTGTTATATACCAACCACCGAAGTCATAAACCTCGGTAGCATTAATGTCAGAGGAGTTCTGATAACAAAAATACACCGTTCCATACTGTAAAAACTGCATAATTGTATATCCCGAGGGACAACTTGATCCGCCTGTAGCTGGGTTATTCGCATATCCTCCGCGTGGGGGGGGGGGCGGGGCGGGGCCGGGGGCGGGGGGTGGGGGGGGGGGTGGG
>CAZZPF010000031.1:0-21227 GCA_964655515.1 uncultured Candidatus Saccharibacteria bacterium | reverse complement strand
CAAGTACAAGAATCATATCCGCATTCCAACCTTTTCTAAAGATTTTAAGAAAAAAAAGAAAATGCCGAATAAGGGGAGGAAATAGTCTTTCCCAACGATATGCCACAACTTTTACTTCATATCCCTGTTTTTTCCAGGTCTCATAAAGATTCCGTGCATATTGTGCTGGTCCACCAATATCTGGTGGATATATTCCTGTTGAAATGAGAATCTTCATAAATTATGGTTTCTTATTTATAACATCTTCAATGCTATTCCGAAAGATATCTTTCATCTCTCCACTCACCTTTCCCCATTTATACTTTTCCTTAACCATAGCCACAGCATTCTTCACTATATAATCCCTAGATTCCTTATCTTTAATCAATTTCTCAACTTTCTGTGCAATACTACGAGGGTTTTGAACTTCGCATAAAAGTCCAGTTTCGCCGTCTCGTAAAAAATCCACAATGCCACCAACCGGAGTTGCTATAACGGGAATTCCTGCAGCCATAGCTTCTACAAATGAACTTCCGAAGCCCTCGGAAAGAGATGGGCGAATAAAGATATCTGAAATGTGCAAATACTTTGGCATTTCTTTATGAGGAATAAATCCTAGAAATTGTACGCGGTTTTCCAACTTCAGTTCAGCTACTTTTTTCTTCAACTCTTTTTCCTGATAGCCTTGTCCCAGAATAATCAATTTTACATTTTCTGGAAGATATGTCAGTGAGTCAATAATATCTTCTACTGCATTTTTTACCACTAAGCGTGATGTGGTAATTAAAAAGACATCATTAAGTTTTTTATTTAATTTATTTTTTAATATTGAAAGTTCTTGATCAGATTTTCTGTTTGAGAATAGACTGAAATCCACACCATTAGGTACAACAGCTATCGGACATTCTGCACCCATATATATTGCCCAATTTTCTAAGAATTTAGATATAACTTGTATACGATCTGCAACTTTAAAAATCTTTCTAAATAAAAAATTAAATATTCCCTCTCGCCTTTCAAAATTATCACCTTCTTGTAAAGTAAGTAGAAATGGAATATCTGGATTTGTTTTTTTAAACAAAAATCCAGCAAATCCAGCATAACTAGCCATCATTGACCAAATTAAATCATACTTATTTCTACGATGTAGTTGTAATGCTTTCAAAAAAGCCAAAAATGGAAAAAGGAGCTTTGAGAGTGGGAAAATTTTTGAACTTTGAGTACTTGTACCTAACCACGGCATACCAACACGATAAACATTTACATTCCCTATTTTTTCATATTTTGGTGCATGTTTTCGAAGTGTGACCATATCAAATTCTACTTCTTCAGGAGAAATCCTGTCCGTAATTTCTTTTATAGCAATTTCAGCCCCGCCGATGAATCGCGGATAATAAACAAGAGAAAATATGAGGATTTTCTTGGGTTTTGCTTGCTCCATATTTCTACTCTACCTTAAGAACATTGCGAAGTACATCCTCAGGAACTTCTTTAGGGCTTTCCTTTGGAACTTCCTTAAGTTCAGGTTTTGCAAGAACTGATGCAAGTGCCTCTTTTAATGCGTTTACATTCTTTGGGCTTGCCTCTTTTTGATTATTCTTTGATGAAAGATTATTAATGGAGATTGGTTTAGTAATTGGTTGTGGAATTACGACTGATTTCAACGGAGTTGAGGTTGGAGCTTGAAATAGTGGGGGTTTATATGTTGGGACTTGGGGTTTGATCGGCATATGCCAGTCTTCAATTTTTTTTTCTACTTCAAGACGAGTATGTGCATATTGTTGTCTAGACATTTCAATAACCTTTTGCATACTTGAATTTTGTGGCAACGAAATTGGGGGTAAGGTAGTTGCCGAAAATGGCTGTGAACTTATGCCGTCAATCATCAATTTTAAATAAATTTGATAAATTCCGAGATTGACAAGATCTTCAGCAGTGAATTGTGGCGCAAATTCTTTTTCTAAAACTTCTGCATCATAAGCACCGACTCGAAAAGCAATCATTGTACCAACGTTACCAAAAACCGCCGCTCTGACTTCTTCTTCCATTTGTTCTATGTACTGGTGTGCCATAGTCAAGTTCAGTTTATATTTTCTTGCCTCTGATAAAATATCTGCAAAAGATTCATTAGCAAAAGATTGAAATTCATCTACAAAAAGATAGAAGTTTGGCAAATCTTTCAAGGTTCTATCAGGAATATCCGCCCGTGAAAGGGCCGCAAGATAAATCTTTGTAATTATCATTCCGCCTAGAAGATTTGCATTTGATTCGCCAATACGACCTTTTGAAAGATTAACAATAAAAATTTTTCCCTTATCCATCATTTCACGAAGATCAAAGGAAGACTTGGGCTGACCAATCATATTTCGTATCAAGGCGTTAGCAGTAAATTGTCCTATTTTATTTTGAATAGCGGGCACAGCTTCAGCGGCCATTCTTTCTGTATAATTTGCAAATTCTTGTACCCAAAATGTTTTTACGGAAGGGTCAGTAATATAAGTAATGACATGCCTACGAAATTCTTTATCTGATAGCATTCTATTTACTCCTAGAAGTGTGGCATCCGGATATTCAAGTAAAGCAAGTAAGGTATTTGTCAGAATATATTCCATTCTGGCAGACCATGCGTCTTGCCAAATCTTCTTGAAAGTGCTCATAAGTCCAGAAACTACAAGGTGCCTCTTATCTGGATCTACACTTTCAAGAACATTGAATGAAATGGGATATTCCATGTCAAATGGTGCGAAATAAACAACATCTTTCATTCGATGTTCTGGAACATATTCCAAAAGCAATTCGGCGGTTTTTCCGTGAGGATCAATGAAAGCCATTCCCTCACCATTTTTAATATCTTGCACCGCCATGTTTTCTAAGACTGTGGATTTTCCCATACCAGTTTTTCCGATAACATAGACATGCTTGGTACGATCCTTTGCTTTAATTCCAAAGGTTACTTTTTTATTTCTGGCATCGGTTTGTCCAAAGTATGTAATCCTTTCTTCATTCATAAATATATAGAAGTATTTGCGTTTATTTTAACATTAAAATTTAAAAGAGGGTATATATAAACTAAACCCCAGGGCTATGGTAGACCCTGGGGAAAACTGTTAATTGAAGATTTGAACTACACTGGTACAAGTTGTAAACGTTGATTGGAATTCTCACCTCCACGAATCCATGGGTTTTTTGCTGGATGTTCTTTAGCATAATCCCTTACTTCTTGAAGGTTTGTGAATTTTCGTCCCGAGGCACGAATTGAACCAAATGTCTCCTGGTCCAACTCATGACGTTCACCATCCAGAGTATTTACAAAGACCTTTGCCATACTATGTTGTGGTTTTTACTGCTTGTGGTTTTTTGTTTTTTACAACTTTAGATGCCCACCACACGCTCTACCGAGCGCGTGGTTGAGGAATGAGCATCTGAATACAAATCATACTACTTTGATAAAATAAATCAATACCCCTGTGGATTAGCTGGTAAAAGAGCTGGAATAGTATATACATTTGATGCATTCCATAACATCCAACTAGTCAGTCCTGTATCATATGTAGCTTGAATCTGATCACGAATCATATCTGCTGTGTAGTATGTTCCATTGATACTAAAATCTTGTAACCATGGACGAAGTTTGGAGGGGGTGGTGCTGGCTGAAATAGCTTTGTCTTTACCTTTTGACATTGCATAAAAAACTACATCGTAAGGTTTACTTGCTGGATTTGCCCAGCCATTGAAGTTTGGCGGATAATGAGATGGATAGACCATTGGAGATACGAAGTCAAAATGGACAAGAGCATTTTCTAAAACTTGCCCAATTCCCAAATCATCATTATTTGAAGTAGTCATACCAAAAAGATCAACGGAAATTGGAATGCTTTTGGTACGAAAAACATTATCCAAATATGAGAAAAAATCTTTTATAACGTCACTTTTAATTTTGCCTTGACTATATGGATAAGAAATATTAAGCATATTTCCATCTGAAGGAAAACGGATATAATCAAAATTCAATTCATCAAAACCCAGAGAATATGCTTCTTCTCCTATTGAAGCAATATAATGCCATACGGGCTCTGCTCCAGAATCAAGCCAGCTCACACCTTTAAAATCTTTCCAGAGCGTGCCCTCTTTTGTTTTAACGGCATACTCAGGACTTTTATAAACCAAATACGAATCTTGAAAAGTTGAAATTCTGCCAATGACATATATCTGCTTTTCGTGAAGCTCACCTATAAATTCTTTTATATCAGGAATACGATTTTCTGCAGAACCGATTTTCTGGAGATAAGGATTGGAAGTCAAGAAACTAAGACGACCTGTATAATCTTTAATATCAATAACTACAGAATTTAATTCGGATGAATCAATTATATTTACAAGATTATTTCTAAGCTTTTTATTGCCAGCCACCCAAGACGACATATAAAGTGATTTTACTGGTTCAGGCGTCTTTATATGTGTTACAACAAAGGGTGGCGGAATGGTTATAGTAGTTGTGGCATTTAACTCTGTAGAATATGCTTCATATTTAAATGGGGAAACAAGAACACTTGATCCGACAATTATAAGCGCTATTAATGCAGATAATATAAGACCTGCGGTTTGAAACTTATTACCCTTCATGTGTAGTCCTATTTTCAATAAAAGCAGAATCTTCCTTAGAAACAACAGATTTCTCTTCGGATGGTAAATTGTATGCTATAGAAATAATAACAATACCAGTAATCAAGGCGAAAATTTTATGCCATAAAGATGGAATTCCAAGAAAAAGAAAAATCATAACCCACACTCCCAATATGCATAACCATTGTCTTTTTGACATAATTTTTATTTCTTAATTGTAATTATACACTGATATGCTAGTATTGCGCCAGAAGAAATAACAGAAAAAGGCAAAATATGGCTATTGAAATAGAACCTTTGAAGTCATACACTCACTGTTGGCTTCATACAATCAATGATGACCGTTATGTCGGTAGAATTGTCAAAGTAAGATTCATGGGTAATTTACTTGAAATGACAATAGATCCAATAATTAGAATTGAAAAAAATAAAGACGACAGTGGATGGCGTGCAATATCCAAACAGTTGGGATGTTCCTTTAAATTTGAGGGTTGTCGGATTATCAAACACCATAATGAATATCGTGTAGAATTACAATCTTCATTGGGAGATAATATCATTCTTTCGTTGGATAAAATTGATGAAGGAATTATAGAAAACCTTATTGAAGACATTATTTCCAAATAGCACCGCCTAGAATATCAGATTCAGCGGGCTTTTTTATAAGAAAAATTTTTTAACTCCATCATTTTGACACAATCACCACAAATTCTCCTTTTTGTTTTTCCGGAGTGTTTGTGAGAATTTTTAGAATTTCTTCGGTAGAACCTTGAAATGTTTCTTCATATATTTTTGTAAGCTCACGAACAATAGTTACCTTTTTATCTATTTTTTTTAATGATTCTAGGGTTTTTAGAATACGGTGAGTTGATTCATAAAACACCACGGTTCTTTTTGAATTGGCAATTTCTTTAAATAAAGTTTCTCTACCTTTCTTATGTGGCAAAAAACCTAAAAAAATAAACTGATGTGTCGGCACACCAGATATGGAAAGTGCGGCTGTTAAGGCGGAAGGTCCCGGAATGGAAATGATCGGTAAATAAGGATATGCCTTACGAATTCTTCCGATAAGCAAAGAACCCGGATCAGAAATTCCGGGTGTTCCAGCATCGGTTACTAAAGCAAGATTTTTTCCTTCTTCTATCTTTTCTAAAATAAGTTGGAATTTTGTTTCGGCACTTTGGGAATGATAGCTTATGGTGTCGGTAGAAATTCCATAACGATCAAAAAGCCTTTTAGTTATGCGAGTATCTTCACAGAGAACTATATCAACATCTTTTAATATGCGAATAGCTCTCAAAGTAATATCTTCAAGGTTACCAATGGGCGTAGAAACGACATAAAAAGTGGACATAAAGGTATAATATACTACACTGATTATATGGCAAGCCATAATATAATATATGTGACTAGAGACATAGAAAGAGCCTTGGGTAAACTGCCTAAGGCTGATTATTCTATTATCACAAATAAAACTCCTTATGCTTTAGAAATTCAAAAGAAATATCCTGACAATGTTTGGCTTATAGATTCGCCAGAAATTCTTGATACTTACAAATTGTTAACATCACCTGAAGTACAAAAAATCCTTTCAAGTCATAATTCCGAACTGTTAGTCTTTAAAAATACTATTCATATTGAGCAGTTATGTAAAGAAAAAAACTGGAAACTTTTGAACTCCAGCGCAGAGCTTTCTGAGAAAATTGAAAACAAAATTACTCAAGTTGCTTGGCTCGGTGAACTTGCCACTTTATTGCCCCCACATTCAATTACCCTGATTAAAGATGTTAAATGGAATAAAAAGCCCTTTATTCTTCAGTGGTCACATGGCCATACTGGCGATGGCACTATTCTCATTTCTAATGAAAATAACTTAAAAACACTTAAAGAAAAATTCTCTTACAGAGAGGCACGCATAACTAACTTTATTGGAGGACCAATGTTCACTGTTAATATTATTGTAAATAATTCCAAAATACTTATAGGAAATATAAGTTATCAAATCACAGGCATGTTGCCTTTCACAGAAAATGCCTTCAGCACAATTGGTAATGATTGGGCTGTATCTCACAATATTTTAAGTAAGACGCAGATTGAGCAATTAGAAAATATAGCAAAAAAAATTGGTGAGAAAATGAGAAAAGATGGTTGGAAAGGTCTTTTGGGTATTGATGTTATTTATAATGAAGAAAAAGATATGTTTCATCTTATAGAAATCAATCCTCGTCAGCCTGCTTCTACAACTTTTGAGTCTGAACTCCAGTCCAAAGTACACGAACACAGCGTTTCTGGCCTTACAATATTTGAAGCGCATATTTTAGCACTTACGGATTGTCCTATTGACAATTCTCTCATAGCCATAAACGATGGCGCACAGATATTGCAAAGAGTGACTTCAAAAGTTAAAACTATAGATGAAAGTGGGCTTTTGAAATCTGGATATAAAGTAATTAAATATCCTAATACTAAATTAAATTCTGATCTTTTGAGGATTCAGAGTGAAAAAGGAATAATGGAAAGACATAATAAATTTAATAAAAGAGGGAAGGAGATTTTGGAATTAATTACTAAAATATGAACACTAAACTTATTTCAGATAGAGCTTTAGGCAAAGTGCTCTTGTTTATAGCCAATTCAACCGCCTTATTTCAGTTACAGATTTAATTGCTCTGGAAAAGGTGTAATTATTTGCTCCTGTTTTTTCCAATTCAATCCATTTTTGTTCTACAATATTTTTACCGACATCAATAATTTCAATTTTCCCTTCATGAATGCCATGTCCATATTCTCCATCAGTTGGCCAAGCCACAGCATGCACATAGTGAATGGTAACTGGTAAAAAATTCTGATATTCAATTTGATGAATAATGAGTACATGGTCTCTCTCACCGCCCTCGGCTCCACCAACCATAGTGATAATATCTCCGACTTGCAATTCTCTTACACTGACAACCTTGCTATTTTTATTATGTGCTAAAGTTTGAACATCTGTGTTCTCTACTGGCCTCATTTTAGATTTTATTTTTGCTATAATTCCCTTGCTCAAGGGGAATGATAAATGCTTGTCAATACTTCCCTGGCCTCGGTTTTTACTTTCTTCATTTAAAACATAATAAGCGAAGCCTGAACAATCTATGCCAATATTATTATCTACCAGGAATTTCTTCAAATTTTCTGAATCAAGTAAATTCAAATCAATCCTTTGTGGAATAGCTCTATGTTCCGCTTCATCAAAAATATCCTTGGGGCTACCCTTGCCTATCTCTGCGCGCAGACCGGCTCTGCGCGCTGTCGTTTTATTATTAAAATAAGGAATTGAGCAAGTAGAATTACCTAAACTAAAATTTTTGTATTGATCTATGACATTAAGTGCTTTGTCTGAAATCCTTTTTGTATTCATTATTATGTTTTCACTTTAGTACTCATGTATTAGCTTATCACAAAGCCATTTTTATGATAATCTGGTTCTATGATAAGCATTCTTCAAGGTACTGCTGATCTTGCCTATATTGTGGGCTTTGCTGTTTTCGCATGCATTATTGCTTTTCTTTTTTCTCCTCTTTTCATTTATCTTCTAAATTATTTTCATATAATTAAGAGACCAAAAACCGAACTTTCAAATATTGACTCTAGAAAAGGTAAAAATGAAACTCCAGTGATGGGTGGGCTTATTATAATTATAACTGTTGCTGTCATTACTTATCTTTTCAATTGGTCTAGAAGTTTCACCTGGGTACCTGTAGGTGTGATGATCCTCTCTGCTCTTCTTGGGGGTATTGATGATTTATTAAATATTTTTGGCACTGAACGACGCTCACGAAAACTTTCCCAAATCTTCACTCTGATTAGAGTACATAAAGATTTCAGGATACGCTTATGGTATATAGTTACATTACCGTGGTCGGTCTTTAAACGAATTTCAGTATGGATTGGCTCAAGAACCAGTAGGGGCGTGCATGTACATGAAAAGCTTTTACTGCAATTTGTAGCTGGCTCCATCACTGCTTGGTGGATTTATGAAAAATTGGGTCCTGCATGGCATTATATTTATCTTCCATATGGATATGATATTTCTGCGGGTTGGTTCATTATTCCTATTATTATTTTCATTGTGATGTTCACGGCAAACGCTGTAAATATAGCTGATGGTATGGACGGATTGGCTGGCGGTATGCTTATTTTCTCATTCAGCGCCCTGACTCTTTTGAGTTGGATAAACGGCTTTGGTGAAATAGCCATTCTCAATGCCACTGCTGTTGGGGCTTTGGTGGCATATACATATTTCAATATTAAACCGGCGCAGTTTATGATGGGTGATGTTGGTTCGCTTGGTTTGGGAGCTTTGTTTGCAGTCAATACTCTTGCAATTGGTGAAATTGGTTCCATTTTTTTTCTTGGATTTCTTTTTTATATTGAAGCTCTATCAGTAGTCATCCAAGTAGCTAGCAAATATATTGTTGGTCGTCGTATATTCAAAATGGCACCCATTCATCATCATTTTGAGATTTTGGGATGGAGTGAAGAAAAAACTATTATGCGATTTTGGATGATACATTTTATCTTCGTGGTATTTGGCGTTTGGTTGGCTTTACATTAGTAAAGTAAAATAAATATATGAAATATCTAAAATGGAAAGAAGAAAAAATAATTGATGATTCGGCAGAAACTATTTCTAGAATGTATGATAACGGTTTTGTTTTTACTCGTATTGAAAAGGGTATTATGCATCAGACGCGCAGTGTGCGTATTGATTTGGAAAAATTTGAATTATCAAGTGAAAATCGCCGCATTTTGCGCAAGGGTGAAAATATCCTGATTGATAAGCAAGATATTCCTTATTCCAACTATTCTTGGGAAATAGGAAAAATGGCCAAAGATTTTTATGATAAAAAAGCTAGCGGTGCTTTCTCAGTAAATAAAATAAAGGAACTGCTAACTACTTCACATAATTTCAATACCCTATTTTCATTTTCTAAAATCGGTTATGCCATCTGCTATCAAAACTGGCATATACTTCATTATGCATATCCATTTTATGATCTAGAAAAATCTCCGAAGGATATAGGGCTCATTATGATGACCAAAACTATTACAGAAGCACAAACTCTAGGACTAAAGTATGTTTATCTAGGTTCACTTCAAAGACCAGCTGATGTATATAAATTGCAATTCTCTGGAATGGAGTGGTTTGATGGCGAGAGGTGGCAGGAGGATTTGGAGGGGGTTAAGAGGATTTTGAGTAATACGTAGCCTATTGGGCATATTGTCAATAGAGCCACATTTTACCCTTACAGTATAATAATGGAATGTCTTCCAGCAAGAAACACATACACATTATCGGTATTTGTGGCGTGGCGACTAGCGCTTTGGCCATTGCTTTTCATGACAAGGGTTGGAAAGTCACCGGCTCCGACAAAGGCTTCTTTCCTCCAGTTTCTACAGAATTAGAAAAGCATGGCATCACTTTTCATGCCGGCTGGCATCCGGAAAAGATAGGTAAGCCTGATGTGATCATGGTGGGAACAGCTTCAGGTACGCAAAATCCTGAAACAGCTTATGCCAAGAAAAATAAAATTCTATTATATTCTTATCCAGAGATAATAGGTAAATTCTTCGTAAAGAAAAATTCCATAGTCTGTTCTGGAACATGGGGCAAAACTTCATCATCAGCATTACTTTCTTTTATATTGGAAGAAGCTGGTTTTAATTCAACTTATATGTTTGGCGGTCTTTCACTTTCACATACAGCTTCTGCCAAACTTAGTGAGGGCGATTGGAGCGTTTTGGAAGGAGATGAATACAAAAGTTCGCCGACAGATACAAAGCCGAAATTCGCATACTATAAACCAACACATTTACTACTCACCGCCATTTCATGGGATCATGCAGACCTTTATCCTACCGAAAAAAGTTATTTTGAGGTATTCAAAAATTTAATTTCAAAATCAAAATTTATCGTAGCAAATAAGGATAATGAAAAAGTTAAGGAATTAGTTAAGAAAGCGATTTGGTATGGGAAAAAAGATGCAGATTATGTGTATAGTGATGTTCAACAAACGAAAGATGGATTGAAATTTAAAATAAATGGAATGGATATTTACTCGCCTATGATTGGAAAATTTCAAGCGGAAAATATCACAGGTTGTTTCGCCATGGCCCATGAGATAGGGATAGCTCCGGAAATAATTGTAGAGGCCATTGCACAATTTAAAGGATTAAAAAGAAGATTGGAAAAAAGGTATGAGGGAAAAGTTACAGTCATTGATGATATTGCGCATTCTCCAGAAAAAGCCTCTTCGGTTCTAGAAAATTTACGAGCAATTTATAAAGGAAAAATAATTGCAGTTTTTGAACCAAATATCGGCGGTAGAAATCGTGAATCAATAAGTAAATATAATAATGCTTTTAAAAATACTGATGTGATAATTATCCCTAGGCTTACAAAATTAAAAATTTCTGACGAAAAGCCCATAGAGGGTGATGAGTTGGCCTCAATTATTTCAAAAACCCATAAAAACACTCAGTATATTGAAGATGACAAAGAACTAGTAAAAACCCTCACTTCATCAGTAAAAAACGGCGATGTAATCGTCTTTCTGGGCTCGCATGGATTCCGTGGAATGATTGAAGATACTATCACTTCATTGTCTACTTTCCTTCGTCAATAATTTCTGTAGAAAGATTATTGTTTTCTATTTTCTTTGCTAACAAAGTAATTCCGCAATGATTACATTCAATAATCATACCCTCATTTATCAGTGGGTAGCGGGAAAGATCTATATCATTTTTACATTCTGGACAAATTGCAGTAATATTTTTTTGCATGGCTCTAATTGATTGTTGAAACATAAATTTATTAACTGGCCTTACAATACTACCGAAAACGCTGTAGTATATCAATATGATAACACGCCACGAAGCATATCCTGAATTAGCAAGAGCTTTAGAGGTATCATCTTTGCTTTTCAAACGCGAAGATCTACATCCGTATGGATCACATAAGGGGCGTTCAATTCCAATTATGATAGACAAATATTTGGATGAGAAAATTAAACATTTTGCAATCTCATCATCAGGAAATGCTGCACTTGCAGCCACATTTCATGTTTCAAAATTAAATAAAGACAGAAATTCATTAGATAAAATTATCCTTGAAATTCTTGTTGGTCAACATATATCAAAGAAAAAATTAGAAAAATTAGAAAAATTTAAGGATCAAAATATAAGTATCACTATGCATGATCGTCCCCTTCAAACATTAAATAATAAAATTCAAGATCTTACAATAAAGGGTTTGAGACAATCAACTGACGATACTGCTCTTACAGGATACAGTTCGCTTGCCAAAGAATTATTAGAAATAACAGATATCCAAGCTGTATTTATTGGAACATCTTCAGGAACCACTGCGCAGGCACTTATAGAATATTTTGATTCTTATGAAAAAAAGATAGAGATGCATGTGGTACAGACTTCTTCATGTCATCCCATTGCAAATACTTTCGTAAATGATGAAACTCTAGATGAATTATCAATCGCTGACGCTATTATTGATCACACTGCACTGCGAAAAGATAAACTCATTTCACTTATAGAAAAAAGTGGTGGAAGTGCTTGGATTGCATCAAATGAACAAATATTAGCAGCCCAAGAAATTACAAAAAATCATACGGGATTATCAATTTCCACAAATAGTGCGCTTTCTGTGGCAGGACTTATGCAAGCAGTTTATACTGGTCGTTTCTGGAAAGGCTCTGTGGTTTGTATAATTTGCGGGGACTAAAAGACTAGAGTGGAGTCTCTTCCAAATCACTTACTTTCTCTTCTATCTTAAAACATCATCATAACCCTCGCACAGCTTTCACAAATCGTTCACCTCTTTCTTTTCTTGAAACATCAATACCTACGGCATCAAAGCCTGGACTAAAAAGTATTTTATCTCCTTTATTAGCATTGTCTCGGGCTTTTTTGACCGCATCTTCAAGTGAAAAAACTTGTATAAATTTTATTTCTGGTAAGATTTCAATTTGATGACGCAGTCCGAGAGTACCACTTCCGGGTAAAAGAATTATGGTTTTGACATATTGAGAAATATTATTTATAAGTTCATCATAATTATGTCCAGTATATGCGCCACCGAAAATTAAAATAATATCTTTACTTGAGGAAAGGGTGCGTAATGCGGTCAGCGTAGCTTTAGGGGTTATAGAAAAACTATCATTATAAAATTCAATTCCATTAATTTTTTTTACCAATTCTATGCGTCCTTTAAGTCCAACAAAGTCCTGTATAACATTTAAAGCCATATTATGGGATACTTTAAACAATTCACTGGTTTGAACTGCTAATGCTACATTTTCTAGATCATGGTGGCTCTTCATATTCATAGCTAAATTATCTGAAATGGAACTTTCACGAGTACGCAACATTTTTGCCTTTGATATAAAGTTGGTTTGTGATTTTATAGCATCAATGACTTCATCTGGAGCTACAATAAAATTATTGTATGTTTGAAATTCAAGAATATTAAAGGTATTTTTTAACTCTTGCTTTTCAAATGATGCAAGCGATGTAATGACAACCACATGAGGACTTATGCGCATTTGACAATAGTATTCCATAAGTTTTTCTGGGATACAAGCAAGTACCACATCTCCCTTTTTTATTTTTTTTAGATGTGTTAAGGCACCATTGGTTGAATCGGGATCAATAAAAAAAAGCCCCTGATCATCATAATCAGCAAAAGATTTCTTCAAGATGCCATATATCAAATGACATGTGGTACTTTTACCACATGTTCCCATTACTCCTATAAGGGTTATGGGCGGAGCAAGATTTAGGAAGAGAGTATCAGGAAATTCTATTTGCATTCCTGCATTAAAAGCGGGTCTTAAAAAATTAGATTTGCGAGAAATTTCTGGAGAAATAATTATGAGATCTGCATTAAGTAATTCTTCTCCCGGAACTTTTCCAAAAGTATATTTTTCTAATCCAGCATCCTTCAACTCAGATAGAATGCCCCTGAAACGCTTCTCACTACGCATATCATAAAGCCACAGTTTGGCTTTGACTCGTAAGAGAAATTTGATATCAGCAACCATTTCTCCATGGGGACCGAGTCCAATTACAGCTATTTTTTTACCCTTAAAATACTCTTTATAATTCACTGCTTCATTATACAGAAACTCCCTCAATAAGTCTTTTTACCTTGACAAGCTCCTGAAGTAATGCCTGAAGTTTTGTGGCCTCTTCATCTGTAGTGTGTCCGAAACTACTAAATAAAGAAAGTTTTCTTAAAAAAAGATTATAAACATCATTAAAATATTTTTCTAAAACATCAATATTTTCTTCTGACACTTGTGTGCCGTCAGCAACCATATAGATTTGGGAGGGTCGTTCTACTCCTTCAAAATACATATGATCATCTGAAAGTACACCTTCAAGTGATGGTGATGGAATGGAATATGTTTTCATATTTTTATAAAAATTTTTTTGAATTAATTAATAATAATTTGCATTAATACTTACATAAGTGCTCTTTGTAATTATGACATGATCAAGCACATTTATACCGAGTATTTTCCCTGAATTTATAAGTTGATTGGTGATTTCTATATCTTGTGCGCTTGGTGTAGAAATATTTGAGGGATGATTGTGGGCAAGAACTACGGCTGCGGCACTGTACTCTATGGCAGGACGAAAAACTTCTCTGGGATGAACAATGTTGGTATTTATAGTACCAATTGAAATCACTTCGTCGTGAATGATACGACTATGGCTGTTCAAATAAAGCCCGCGTAAATGCTCTTTTGGAAGATTGTGCATATCCTGCAAATATTCATAAACATCTTTTGCACTACGAATGACAAAAAAACCGGCGTCATTTTTTTTATAAAATCTTCTGCCTATTTCCCCACAAGCAATTATCTGACAAGATTTGACCATAGGAATATTCATTTCTTGCGCAAGTCGTTTAACATTTTTTTCTGAAATAATACTTTTCTCTCCATATTGACGAATAATGCGATTAGACATTTCTAGAACATCTTCAGTCTGATTTCCAGTATTCAAAATAATAGCAAGCAACTCTGGCAAAGATAGTGCTTCTGGGCCTTGTTCTATCAATTTCTCTCTGGGTTTGCCGTCAATAGGCATATCACGGAGCTTTAAAATATATTGGCGATTGTTATTGTCAAGAAATAAATTTGTATCCATTAAACTATAAAATTTTGGTTGGGGTTCTTTTGTTTTTGTTGTCATAAGAGAATTATACCCTTAAATAAAACATGCCCACAAGGGCATGTTTTATAAAAACTTTATCAAAACTTTATTTGATGGGGATAACTTGGTACAATTCCTTATCAATTGTCCTTTCAAAGCATATCTTGCCTGCTTCGTGGGTCCAATTATCATTTTGCATAGCGGGATAGGATAGGGTTTTACTTATTGCATTTTCTGATTTTAGAGAAAATATAGAACATAATTCAAATTTCATATCTGCTTTTATACTATATTCGTAAGCGGAAAATGTTTCTGGATCATTTGGAATAATTACTCCCGATATAGGGTCTTTTAGATTATCTAGTGAAAGTGGTAACTTCCCTTTCTTTTGCCAATAATTAACAATTTGATATTGAATATTTTGTAAATCACCAACTCTTTGATTATCAAATCGCAGTGTTCTTTGTTTATTTGGAGAACCAACTACTAGAAAACCGCAAATAATGGCTATAAGTACAAATACAATTCCAAGATATGCTAAAAGTAATTTAATTTTGGAAGCTCTATTAACTTTTAGAAGAATGTAATAAGCAAAAATAATTGCAAGAACTATCAGAATTACAAAAAACTTATATACAAATCTAATAGATATTTCACCATTAAGATAAGTATTGATCAGTGTAATAAGATCGCCAGCTATCACCGCTCCTGTCAGAAATAATGTAAGAAATATTTTCCATCGCCGAATCCAGATATCATTTTTTTCTGGAACTTTTACAATATCTTTTTTGATAAGCCATTCAAGAATATAGAAAATAGGTACTAAAACTATAAGCATAGATGTTGGCCAAGCTATTGACCCAGCATAGAAATATCCATTAAGGACATCAGGAAAACGATAATTGATAATACTGAATGATAAATTGATAAGAGCAATCACTGAAGCATACAAAGCTATTATTGCTCCTAAATGCAAAAAGAAATCCTTCGGTGTGGTTTTTGTGGGGGTCATTGGGTGATTATAGCATAAAAACAGAAATTTTGTGCGCGTGCCAGGATTCGAACCTGGGACCCCCCGAGTATCAGTCGAATGCTCTACCAACTGAGCTACACGCGCATATTCACCAATTATTTTACCCCAAAATCATTTCCATATGTGCGCCTGTGCCTACCAAAACAGCTACACGCGCAATTATAAAAGAAAATTCTTTACTGCGCACAAGCTCTTTTTTCTTCAACATGTTTCAGAAAAAAGATTTCTGCGCGTACGAATTTTCTTTGCAAATATAACAGAAATAAACTGAAACTGCAATAAAAAAGTCTCAACACGAATGGCTTGTGTTGAGATGTTTGGTGGGTATTAAATTTTTACCTCCTTCTCTTTTTACCTCCTTCTCTTTGGATGAACTGAATGCCATAAAGGAATGACTGAAATGGCTGATCTTCTGCTTGACTCAGCATATTGATATTTGATGACTTCATGCTCTGTTACTGAGCTTTGCTGTATAAGAGTCAGCAAATCCAGGAAGGGTCTGACTATCTTGTGTCTATTTTTCATTTGCATTTAGTGGCTCCTTATGAAGTTAAGAACCTTATCGTTCTGTAAACACTCATACGAAATGATTGCAGAAAATACGGCACATAGTATTATGACAAGCCATACTAATGCGTTCCAGCTAGGAATAAAAGAACTTCCTTTGTATCTAGATTTCGTGTACATACTAACCTTTGGTTGATGGTTGACTGCATTTTTTTCAAAACCAGCTCATACCTTACCACATCTTACATAGATAGTCAATAATACATCATACCTTTGACAGACGGTCAAAGTGAGTATAGAAAAAGCCCGTGTTACTGGGCTTTATTAGTGTACTGTGTTTTTTTTAACTATAAAAGTGACACCACAACCAAAATACCTGCCTAGAAACCAATCAAACGGTCGCGATGAGCATTTCGACATGAATGGACTAATAATGTTCCGTTGCCAATTTAACTTAAGGGATATTGGAGGTACGACTGCAAACCCCATCGAGTCTATGATTTTGAATTTCTGGAGTCTGAGAATATTACTAAAACTCCAATGTGTAAATTGAGTACAATGATAAAGTTGTTGGTGTTTTGCTAGAATACGATTAATTCTGGTTGTCCAAATGACATATAAAGAATATTTATTAGATATACTCACAACAGCTAGACCGTCCGGGCTCAATACTCTATAAATTTCACTCATTAGTTTCGTGACAGAAGACACGTGCATCGAGGTTCCAATAGAGAGTATTACTTTGAATGCTTCGTCCTTAAATGGCATTTTCATAAGTGAACCTTTAACTAGCTTGGAATTGACAATATTTCCTGTTAAATAGAGCATACTCTGATTGATATCCATACTTACAACTTCATAACCAAGATTCTGAAGCAATAGGGAATGGATACCTCTTCCACATCCTGCATCAAGCGCTCTCACTCCAGAATTAACAGGGGCATGTTTCTTGAGCTGTGTACTTATATACTCTGATTGTGCTTTAAAAAACCAGAATCGATTATCATGATCACAATCAGGATTCCACCATCCAGGATCAGTATTATGGAAGAAAGATTCAATCTCCTTTATATTTTTCATTTTTAACCCCCAGGATAGAGATGAAACGTCCTTCAGATTTCTTAGCATCAGGGCTACCCGCTGCTAGATTTGAGAAAAACATTTCTCGATTACATACTGTACACAAATTCACATCGTAAATATTAGTTTCGAGTATTCCCTCTTCTAACATTTGACGACAAAGAAGTGATTGGAGATCGAATCTTCCATTATCAAAGATTGGATCATCTTTTCCAAAATGAGTAATAACATCATCTCGAATTCGTGCCCATGCGCCAGATAAGTTGAGATCATAGTGACAACTACGGATTGAAGGAAATATTACAACTTCAATATCAGTGACTGCAGAACTGTACTCTTCCACCATACAACGGATTACAGATGGAACAATCTGATTCACAGCTCCAATCAAGCCTGCGTGTGCAAATGCAACTATTTCCTTGCGACTGTCAAAAAATCCTACAGCAGCACAGTCAGCAGACATAATTATTGGGAAAACATCCCACTTATCAGTGACTACTACATCTATACCCATTTGCCATTCAGGGTTATCGTACACAGGTAATATAGATGTTGAGAATATATGACCGCCACCAATATATACCGAACCTTGATTTTTAATAAGTGATTCTTTTTTTGGCAAACTTAATACTCGATTACTGTGTGACAATGGAAGTATAAGAGCATCTTCCATATTTATTTTTAAGTCTTGGAAAAATTCTCTACGATTTCTTTCAGTTATCGAGCGTTCACCGCTACGAAAAGCCATATTACCACGAGCTTTTGTGCTAAAACCATGAACTAAATTCTTGTGTTTTTCCCAAAATGGAATGACATGTAATTTTTTCATATATTTTATTCCTTGCCTATCTGAACCCAAGATTATCATTTCTATACCGAATTAGCTACAGGATGTATAGATTATACACAAAAACCGCCTTGTAGGGCGGTTTTTCGTGATTTTAATTACTGTTCTTTATTTTGTTCCGTTCATCCGGTCAGTATCTCTATAGAGGATACCGACCTATGTCCTTTATCTCGCGGACTGAGTGTTCGAATTAAAGTACAGAACAATCCTTTCGTTTTACCCAAGCTAATTAAATAGCAAATAAGTAAAAAATCGACTCGGTCAGAAATACATATATCTATAAAAGTTATATGACTTCGTATGATCAAATTGAAATAATCCACGAGCAGCTTCCGCTACCCGTGCCTTGTTCAGGCTTGTTAGTCTATATGTCGCCATATAGTTCGGACTATATCATCATCCGTTGAGAGAAAATTTCTGATTTTACTGGATGCCATGATCCTATTATCGAAGCAAATTCTCTATGACTCTTTCGAGAGATAAAGAATCTCCAATAATCTGGATCAACTCTTATACTTGGATTATGAATCTTTCCACAACTGATTCCAAGTTTGATAAGAATTTCTTTAATGGCTTCCATTTTTCTAAGATCTTTTTGTACAAGCTGTATGTAGAATTCTTCATTATTATGTGGAATTCCACCTTCAGCGTCAAAAAAACCTCGAATATAAGCAATTTTCTCTCCTTTAGTTGAAAGATTCTTGGGATCGAAAGCAAAATCTAGATCTTTGCATACTGTTTCTAGTATATAAAGATTACGATCCTTACCTTCTTTGTATATCCAAGAATTTACTTCAACCAAACACAATAAATCTTTTAGGGTTTCAAGCCATTTGGGATATTTCTGTCCAAAACGAACTCTGTTTCCTTTATTGAGAGTCGCATCATGCATGGCTCCATGCAAATATGCGAATATCTCTTTTTTATTTAGAGTGTAAATAAACGGAGATCGGCGTGTAGTCTCTGAGGGGTTACTTCCTTTAGTTTCAAAAGGAAAACTTCCCTGCTGATTGTCTGCACCGGTTACATTTTCACTTTTTGTTTTTTCAAGAATAATTTCCATTCTTCTATTATAACAAAAGTAGTACCGGATACACAGAGTTTCCAGCAAACAGCCAATTTTTTCAGATATAATTACTTATATCTGGTCGCAACAAGTTTACGACTTACTCCCTGTTATTGAGCTTACCTTAGGCCACGACAAGCGTAGACTTCGGGTATTCCCAACTCCCTTGAGTTGACGGGCGAATATTCTCTATAAACTTAGAGTTGATGTTCCCACAGTACGGACGGATTTCCCGTATACTGCGAGCCCAAATTATTTTTTCTTGAACATAGAAGTAGAACTTGCAAGGTACACTACTACGAAAAAGAAAAGATATATAATCAATGACTGCTGACCAAGAAAATAAAGTTTTAACCATTTCATCCATGAATCTGCACAAGCAAATTCACATATTATTAAACTTGAATTCATAAGATATCCAAGAATTAACGCAATGATGATAGAAATAATTATTTTCTTTTTAGTAGGCCTGATATTCATGTATTTGGGTGAGTTCCTTCATTCATTTTAAGATGAACTACTATGACTCAGCTGACTTCTAACATTACTTAGGTTTAATTATACTTGCTTTGAAACAAGTAACAATGTTAGATATCCACAGGTCACATATATTTCTGTTCCAAACATCCGAGAAAGATTCTTATTGAATTTTCCCCATACTCACCGCCCTTTTGTCGGTCTTGGGTCAATCCATCTTTTTTAGCTCTCGGCTATTCTTTGCTTTCAGATCCTCCACCGATTACCTCACGATAATCGGCTATCTTTCAGCTAATTTTTTTCAAAATAGTGGACTTTAACCACTTAGAGATATATGCTGCTGTGCGCTTTTATTGTGAGTACAAGACTTGAGAACGTATTCACCGCAGCATAGCTGATCTGCGATTACTAGCAATTCCGGTTTCATGAGGTCGAGTTGCAGACCTCAATCCAAACTGGCGCGACTTTTATAAGGATTTGCTCCACCTTTCGGCTTAGCGGCCTGTTGTAGTCGCGATTGTATCACGTGTGCAGCCCAGGGTATCAGAGGGACATGCTGACCTGGCGTCATCCTCACCTTCCTCCCACGACACAATAAACAATTAAATAGAGATCAGGTAAAATTGGATAAAGTTTCTTGCGTTCGGAAGCACTTTTTATTTTTACGCTGAAGCTAGAAAATAAAAAGTCTTCCTCACCGAAATTTATCACAATTTTACAGATTTCTCCATAAAATTCCGCACTGTGTCGTGGGCAGTCTCGCCTGACAAATATAACAGACAACGAGGGTTGCGTTCGTTACCCCACTGAAGGGAACAACTCAAGCCACGAACTGACGACGGCCATGCATCACCTGCCTAACTGTCTTGCGACGACAAAAGTTTCTTCTTGTCTTCAGCTAGATTAAACCCTGGTAAGGTTCTTCGTTTGTCATCGAATTAAACCACATGATCCACCGCTTGTGCAAGTCCCCGTCTATTCCTTTGAGTTTTAGCCTTGCGGCCGTACTACCCAGGCGCTTCTCTTAACGCGTTAGCTACGCCACTTGGAGGGTCGATACTCCAAATAGCTAGAGAAGATCGTTTAGGGCGTGGACTACTGGGGTATCTAATCCCATTCGCGACCCACGCTTTCTTGTTTCAGTGTCAGGAGTGCTCTAGTCTGCTGCCTTCGCTTTTGGTGTTCCCCATAATATCAACGCATTTCACCGCTACACTATGAGTTCCGCAGACCCCTCGCATCCTCGAGTCGTGCCGTTTCCCTTGCATGCCCCCGGTTAAGCCGAAGAATTTAACAAAAGACTAACACAACCACCTACACATCCTTTACGCCCAATGATTCCGGATAACGCTTGAGGCACTCGTATTACCGCTGCTGCTGGCACGAGTTTAGCA